>NZ_WBKS01000012.1:0-76469 GCF_008868145.1 Micromonospora sp. AMSO1212t | reverse complement strand
GCTCGGTGTGCTGGTGGAGGGTCCGGCCGGCTCGGGCAAGTCCGCGCTGGTGCGTGCCGTCGCCGCCCGGGTCGGCGCGGGCGTCCGGCCGCTGTGGGCACCGGAACTGGCCGCGCTCAGCAACGACGCGGCGGCCCGGCGGCTGCGCGAGGCGGCCTCGGCGGTACGCGCCGGCGGTCCCGCCGTGCTGCTGGTCACCGACGTGGAGTCGATCGCCCCGGCCGACGAGCCGGGCCCGCTGGCCACCGTGTTCCGGCAGGTGGTCGCCGAGACGCTGCGGGCCGGCGCCGCTGTAGTGTGCACCAGCGGACGCCCCGAGGCGGTCGACCCGGCGCTGCGCGGCCCGGACCTGCTCGCGCTGCGGATCACCGTGCCGCTGCCCGACGCGGCGCTGCGCCGGGAGCAGTTGACGGTGCTGACCCGTGAGGTGCCGCTGGCCGGTGACGTCCGGCTGGACGAGGTGGCCGCCCGTACCCCCGGGTTCGTCGCGGCGGACCTGGCGGCGCTGGTACGCGAGGCCGGGGTACGCGCGGCGCTGCGACAGAAGACGGCGGAGACGCCGACGGTGGCGATGGCCGACTTCACCGCCGCGCTGGAGGTGGTCCGGCCGACCACGATGTCCGCGTCCACGCTGGAGCTGGCGTCGGTGACGCTCGACGACGTCGGTGGGCTGCACGAGGTCAAGCAGACGCTCACCGAGTCGGTGCTCTGGCCGCTCACCTATCCGGACACGTTCGCCCGGCTGGGCGTGACACCGCCGCGCGGCGTGCTGCTCTACGGCCCGCCCGGCTGCGGCAAGACCTATCTGGTGACGGCGCTGGCCGGTTCCGGGCGGGCCAACGTGCTCTCGGTGAAGGGCGCGGAGCTGCTCTCGAAGTGGGTGGGTGAGAGCGAGCGCGCGGTGCGGGAGCTGTTCCGCCGCGCCCGCCAGGCCGCGCCCACGCTGGTGTTCCTGGACGAGGTGGACGCGCTGGCCCCGGTACGCGGGCAGGCCACCGACGGTGGTACCACCGACCGGGTGGTGGCGGCGCTGCTGACCGAGCTGGACGGCGTGGAGGCCCTGCGCAACGTGGTGGTGGTCGGCGCGACCAACCGTCCCGAGCTGGTCGACCCGGCGCTGCTGCGTCCCGGCCGGCTGGAACGGCTGGTCTACGTGCCGCCGCCGGACGGCCCGGCTCGTACGGAGATCCTCCGCGCGTCCGCCCGGGACGTCCCGCTCGCGCCGGACGTGGACCTCGACGCGCTCGGCGCCGAGCTGGACGGCTTCTCCGCCGCCGACTGCACTGCGCTGATCCGGGAGGCGGCGCTGGCCGCCATGCGGGAGTCGCTGGAGGCGAGCACCGTGACCGCCGCGCACGTCGAGGCGGCCCGGACCCGCGTCCGTCCCTCCCTGGACCCGGTGCAGCTCGCGCATCTGGAGTCGTACGCCACCGGCCGGTCCTGACCCGCTCAGCTCTCGTCGCGCCGGCGGGCGCTCGACCCGGCGGCCGGCGCTCGACCCGCCGGCCGCCGGTCCGGTCAGCTCTCGTCGCGGCGGCGGGCGGCCGGGCGGCGGGGACGCTCCGGGACGCGGCGGCGCCGCTCGGGTTCGCGCTGCCCGCGTGCCGGACGGCGGGAACGCTCCGGCGCGGTCAGGACCGGCTCGTCGGCGTACTCGTCGTCGTCGAAGTCCTCGCCCTCGTCGTAGGCGGCGTACTCGTCGTCAGCCGGCCCGGCCTCGCCCCGCTCCTCCCGGAGCGCGGTCTCGTGGTCCTTGACCACCTGGGAGTCCTCGATCTCGCCGCGCCAGCCCTCGACTGCGTCCGGGTCGAGCACGGTCCGGGTCATCACGTGCCGGACGAAGTGCTTCAACTCCAGCCGCACGCGGCGGCCCTGGGCCCGCCACAGGTTGCCGGTGTGCTCGAAGAAGCCCTGCGGGTGGTACTCCAGCACCACCAGGATCTTCGTCAGTTCCGGGCCTACCTCGTGGAAGCTGACGGTGCCGTCGACCGAGCCCTTCTCGCCCTTGGACCGCCAGTGGATCAGCCGGTCCGGGATCTGCCGGACGATCGTCGACTCCCAGGTCCGGTGCGACCAGAGCACCTGCGCCTTCCAGGTCATCTTCTCGTCGGCGTCGCAGTCGGCCTGCTCGACCTTCTTCATGAAGCTCGGGAAGTCGCCGAACGTCGTCCACTGGTTGTAGGCGACCCGGACCGGCACGCCGACCTCGATGGTCTCGACGATGTTGGTGACCTTGAGCTTCTTGCCGCCGTCCTGGCCACCCTTGCGACCGAACGCCGCCATCAGCTTCTCCTTACCGCCGGCCACGCCGGCATGGAACATGGCCTTCACCGGCGAGGCGCCCCCGGCGAGCCGCTGCGCGCCGGTGGCGGCGGCGACCAGGCCCGGGTCGCCGCCCCGCTTCGCGTACTCGCTGAGTCGTCCGGTCGCGTCGGTGACCCGGTCGGTGACGACCTGCACGGCTCGATCACCGAGGGCCGAGGCGAGATTGCGCAGTTCGCCGCCGATCTGGTCGCGGGCCCGGTCGGCCAGGCTGCTCGTCGCCACGGCTCACCGCCCCCGATCGGCTCGGGCCGGCACCGGCGCGCCGGGCTGGTCGTCCAGCTCCTGCTCCTCGTCGGGCGCGGAGCGCTCGGCGTTCGGCGCGGAGCGCTCGGCCTCCGGCGCGGAGCGCGCCCCGTCCGGCCGGCCCGCGCCGCTCTTGCGGCGCAACGCGTCGGCACCGCCGCGCAGCCGTCCGCCGATCGCGTCGATACCGCTGCCGGCGGCGGCGGTCGCGGCCGCCCGCCCGGCCGCCACCAGCGGCGGACCCAGCCCACCGAGGTTGCGCAGCTGCGGGTTCGCGGCCATCAGGTCCGCGCCGAACTGCTTCAGACCTCCCGGGCGCCGGCTGGCCCGCCCGGCGGCGACCGCCGCGGCGAGCGTCAGCGCGGTACGCATCTTCTTCCGGCGACCCAGCAGATAGCCGAAACCGACTGCCAACGCCACCCGTGATCCGCTTTTCATCCGCTCTCCTTCGCGCTCTCCGGGAGGCGGACATCGCGTCCCGGAGAGGCGGGCAGTACCCGTCACCCCATCGGCAAAACATTTCCGCCGGGGCGCGAAACCGCCCATCAAGGCGGCACTGAGCAGGAGAAACGTGAATGGGGAGCGAGAAGCCTCAGCGGATCGGAAGTGCCGAATCCAGGCTCATCCGGGCGTGCAGGCTTCCGTCTTCCTCACGCAATTCCGCGCCGCATTTACGCAGCACCGAGATCGCACCCGCGTTGTCCGGAGTGGTGTTCGCGACCACCGTGTGCATTCCGGCCGCCGCAGCGGCGTTCAGCAGCTGCCGCAGCGCCGCCGCGCCCAGGCCCCGGCCCCGCGCCGACCGGCCCAGCCACATGCCGGTCTCCACCGTCCCGGGCTCCTCCCGGCGGGTCATCCGCACCATGCCGACCACCTCGCCGCCGGAGACGATCGCGTACATGGCCGTGCCGGTCGGGCCGTTCAGCCCGCCGAGGCTGGCGCGGTGGAACTCGCGGAACGCGTCGCGGCGGGCCAGCGACCAGCCCGCGGGGGCGTCCACCGGAGGCATGACGTCCTCCGGCTCCGCCTCAGCCGCCGCTACGGAGAGCAACGGTTCCAGGTTCCGTTCGTCCACCGGCTCCAGCCGCACAGCACCCGTCACGTCGCGCAGTCTGCCGCGCGTGGCCCGGGTCGTCCACCCCTTTGGGGAGGGATTGCCGCTATGGCCGACCGCCTCGTCCGGTCGTACCCCCGGGGTGTTCCCGCCTCACGCTGCGTTGTCATCCGACCGGTCGTTCCGGCGTGAGCGTGGTCACGCCGACGGGTCGAACTCGCAGAGCACAGCCGAGGCGTCGTCGGTGCGCTTGTGCCGCCGCAGCCGGTCCGGGTGGTCCCGCTCGGCCGTGCGGACCCTGCCGATCAGCCCTTCCGGGCCTTCCACGGTCAGCACCTCCAGCAGCCCGGCCCAGTCGAGCAGGCCGAACTGGTCGACCGCGCAGGAGGCGCCGTCGCTGAGCAGGGCGGCCCGGCGCAGCGCACCCGGACCGCGCAGCGGAAGCGTCCCGGTCAGCGCGTGGTAAGCCGCGTCCGGATCGCTCGCCGCCGCCCAGTAGCCGTGGGTGCGGTTCATCCGGGTCCGCTGCGCTGTCGTCGCGCGCCGGAACCGGGTCACCGGGTCGGTCTCGCCGTCCGGCAGCGCGGCGGCGCTGCGACGCAGGTCCGCCACCGCGTCCGCCAGCCGGTCGTCGGTGACCACCTCGATCCCGCGGTCGGTGTCGAGCACCAGCGGGCTGTCGCAGAGCACCAGGTAGTCGACCCGGTCGCCGCTGTGCCGGAGCAGGCAGACGGTGGACGACGGGGTGCCGGGATGGTCGAGGTCGCACGTCCCGCCGTGGTCGGCCCGTACGGCAAGGATGGCCGCCGCGAGGCTGCTCATCAGCGTGGCGGCGGGGCGGGCCGCGATCGCCAGGCCGATCCGGGCGGCCAGGTGCCGGACGTACCAGGCGGGACCGTGCGCGCACCCGGTGTCGAAGCCCTCGGGCACCGTCGCGCCGTCGAGGACGCCGACGAGCGGGCCGAACCGGAAGACCACGTCCTCGTTCTCCGGCCGGCCGGGCGCCGGGTCGGAGGCGGAACGCACCCGCATCACCGGCGCCTCCGCGGCCGGGCGGGCCGGCCTGCTGCCGATCGCGTACCGGCGGTCCGGTGCCCCCATCGTCGACCTCCGTTCGTCGTCGCCGGCCGCCTACCCGGCCCGCGCCCGGTCATCCGCGGCCGACCCGATCGAGGTAACCGTGCGTCATCTTCTACGGACTTTGGGTAGCGTCGGACGCGACCGGGTCGGTCCCGGTGACAGGGGGTTCGAGATGTTGGAGCGGTTGCACGAAGGCGGCATCCGGGCGGAGCACGCCTACCTCGCCGGGTTCGTCAGCATCGGCCTCTCGGTCACCAGCTGGTTCCTCTCCAAGCACATGGAGCGCGCCGGGGTGGCGCGGGCGGACCGCTGGGGCATCTTCATCGGCGAGTGGGCGCCGACGTTCTTCGCCATCGGCAACGGGCTGCGCACGTACGAGAAGTGACGCCGGTCAGCGGCGCCGGTTACGGGCACGCGACGAGCGCAGCCGGCGCAACCGGCCGATCAGCACCGGCTCGGCGGCGAGCGCGGCCGGCTGGTCGAGCAGGGCGTTGAGCAGCTGGTAGTAGCGGGTGGCGGAGAGCCCGAAGGTGTCCCGGATGGCCTGCTCCTTGGCGCCGGCGTGCTTCCACCACTGCGCCTCGAAGGCGAGAATCCGCCGCTCCCGCTCGGTGAGGCCGTCGCTCGGCGCATCGGACGGCGCCGGGGCGGACGCCGTACCACCGGACGGCGCGGCGTCGTCGAGGGACGTGCTGTCGTCGGCGGGCGCGGACCGGTCCGGCGGCGTGGACTCGACCGGGGGTGCGGTGCGCGGCGGCGGGACCGCAGCCGCGTGGCGCGTACCCGCTGTCGGCCCCGACGGGTCGGGCCGGTCGACGGCGGCCCGCTGCGAGGCGTCGGCGGACATGGCGCTCCTCTCCGACGGCGGGGTGACCGGCACGCGGAGACGCGCCGGCCGGGGAAGCCCCAGCGTAACCAGGGCCGCCCCCGGCCGCATCGGACGCGGGGTCCGCGCCGCCGGCGGTGCCGGCGGCGCGGACGAGGTCAGGAGATGTCCCGCCGCCGCATCGTCCAGAACGCGGCCACGAGCGCGCCCACCAGGGCCACGCCGAACACCATGGCCGACTGCTGCCAGGTGACCATGTACGTGGCCGGCTCGCAGGCGCCCTGGGAGAACTGGCAGGTGTCGTAGTCGAACAGCTCCGCCTGCTTCAGGAACCACGACTGGGCGTACGTGGAGAGCACGTACCGGTCACCGAACTGGACGCCGAGCACCGCGACCGCGATCCGGATGCCGATCTCGCTCACCGCGAAGATCCCCACCGCCGCGCCGAGCGCCATCGCCGTGTGCCGGCCGAGCGAGGCCAGCGCGAACCCGATCGCCGCCACGAGCAGCGTCATCCCCAGCGCACGCAGCCCGTCCAGCCCGATCGACTGCCACACTCCGGCGGTCATCTTCGCGGTGCTGCCGCGCTGGCTGGCGATCAGCCAGAACGCCGCCGTCCAGAGGCCGCCGAGAACCACGGTCAGGCCGAACACGGTGGTGAGCAGGGCGGCCAGCTTCGTGCCCAGCACGGTGAGCCGTTTCGGCCGCCAGAGCAGCAGGTTCATCATCCCGCCGGTGTTCCACTCGGCGCCCACGAAGGAGGCGCCGACGATGAAGCCGAACAGCGCCACGGAGGCGGCGAACACGGCGATGAACAGGGGGAACTCGGCCCGGAAGTCGAACTGGTACGGCAGGTACCACTTCGCCTCGAACATGTCGGGCTGCGGCTGGTAGTCCTTGCCGCAGTTCGGGCCGTACCGGTCCTCGGTGTTCTCGCCCCGGGCCGCGGCGGCCTCGCACTCCCCGATGGTGCGCTTCCACTCCGTCATCGCGGTCTGGTAGTCGTTGTTCGCCTTGGCCTCGGCCTCGGCCACCGCGGCGGGCGACAGCTTCTCGCTGGAGAAGCTGAACGCGGTCGCGACCGTGGCCAGGCCGAGCACCAGCAGCACGAGCATCAGCCGGGTCACCCGGCGCTTGCCGAGCCGGCGCAGCTCGGTGACGAACAGGCTCATGCGCCCCAACCTCCTGCGGTGCCGGTCTGGTCGACCTTGGCGGACTGATCGACCTGACGGTGCTGGCCGGGGACCGGCGCGGTGGCGGTCAGTTCGAGGAAGACGCTCTCCAGGTCGACAGCGACCGGGGTGAGCTCGCTGACGTACAGGCCCTGCTCGGCGAGGAGCCGGCTCACAGTGGCCGGCTTGTCCACACCGGACAGCATCAGGTGGTCCGGCTCGGTGGCGACGCGGACCCCGGCGCGGGTGAGCGCGTCGGCGGCCTGGGACAGGTCGCTGACCGCCTCCAGGCGTACCCGCACGGAGCCCTGGGAGTGGGCCGCGAGCACCTGCTCGACCGGCCCGAACGCGACCCGGCGGCCGAGCGAGATGATGGTGACCGAGTCGCAGATGAGCTGGATCTCGCCCAGGATGTGGCTGGAGAGCACCACTGTCATGCCGTTCTCGGACAGATCCCGCATCAGCCCGCGCATCTCCCGGATGCCGCCCGGGTCGAGGCCGTTCGCGGGCTCGTCGAGGATCAGCAGCTTGGGGTTCTTGAGCAGCGCGGAGGCCACGGCGAGGCGCTGCTTCATGCCGAGCGAGTAGGTCTTCACCCGCTCGCCGGCCCGGTCGCGCAGCCCGACCAGCTCCAGCACCTCGTCCACGCGCTGCCTGGGCAGCTCACCGGCCTGGGCCAGCAGGCCCAGCGTGTCCCGGGCGGAGAAGTGCGGGAAGAACTGCGGACTCTCCACGATGGCGCCGACCTGGCCGGCGACCGCCGGCAGCGCGTGCGGCAGCTCCTGGCCGAGAATGGCCATCCGGCCGCCGTTGGGCCGAATCAGGCCGAGCAGCGTACGCAGCGTGGTGGTCTTGCCCGAGCCGTTCGGGCCGAGGAAGCCGTGCACCTGGCCGGCCTCGACTCGCATGTCGAAACCGTCGAGCGCGTGGCGGACCCCGCGTTTCCGGCTCCGGTACGTCTTGCGGAGACCTTCGATCTCCAGGACAGCCGACACAGCTGACCTCCCCCGATAAGTAGGCGTCAGCGACACCATACGCGGTATGCACCGGAAGGCAATACCCGGTATGCAGTGTCGGCGTGTCGGCGTGTCGGGGTGAGGTCAGGCGCAGACGACGTGCACGCCCGCGTCGCGGAACGCCGCCACCACGTCGGGGGACGCGCCGGAGTCGGTCACCAGCGTCTCGATCCGGTCCGCCGGGCAGATGCGGGCGAACGCGTGCCCACCGAGCTTGGAGGAGTCAGCTATCACGACGACCCGCTTGGCCCGCGCAACCATGAGGCTGTTCATTGCCGCCTCGCCCTCGTGGTGTGCGGCGGCGCCGAGCTGCGGGTCGATCGCGTCCACGCCGAGCAGCGCGACGTCCAGCGTGACCTCGCGCAGCAGCGCCCCGCCGAGCGGGCCGACCAGCTCGAACGACTTCGGCCGAACCACGCCGCCGGCCACCACCACCTTCATCCGCGAACGCACCAGCAGCTCGTTGGCGATGTTCAGCGCGTTGGTGACCACTGTGAGCTGGGCACCCTCCGCACTGGTGTTGAGGTCGGGACGGACCGCCAGCGCCCGCGCCACCTCGGTGCTCGTGGTGCCGCCGTTGAGGCCGACGACGGTGCCCGGCGACACGAGCGCGGCGGCGGCCGCGCCGATCCGCTGCTTCTCGGCCGAGTGCTTCGCGGTCTTGTAGCGCAGCGGCAGGTCGTAGGAGACGCCGTTGGCGACCGCGCCACCCCGGGTACGGGTGATCATCTGCTGCTGGCCGAGCTGGTCGAAGTCGCGCCGGATGGTGGCCTGGGAGACGTCGAGCCGCTCGGCCGCCTCCTCGACGGTGACCCGCCCGCTGTCGGTCAGCATCTCCAGCAGCGCGTTCCAGCGCGCGTAGCGGTCCACCGCGGGGCCCTCCCCAGACTGTGCGTGAACGGTGATCGGTTGCGTGCACACTAGTGCGCGAAACTCGGTCTGCGCAAAACCCTGCGCTGCGCGAACTGAGAGACGGTTGCCACGGACACCCCACTTCACGCAGAATGACGCGCGAAAGGCGGCCATATCGCGCCGTATTGCGCAAGGTCTCCCCGGCGAGGAGTTGTCATGGCGTACGTGCACGCGGAGATCGCGAGCCAGCCCGACTGCTGGCGGGAGGCGGCGCGACTCGCCCCGACCGTCGCCGAGCACCTACCGCGCCCCGGCGAGCGGGTCGCCGTGGTCGGTTGCGGCACGTCGTGGTTCATGGCCATGGCGTACGCCGGGCTGCGCGAGGCCGCCGGCCAGGGCGAGACCGACGCCTTCCAGGCCAGCGAGTTCCCGGCCGGCCGCCACTACGACCGGCTGATCGCGATCACCCGCTCCGGCACCACCACCGAGGTGCTCGACCTGCTCACCGCGCTGCGCGGGCGGATCCCCACCACGGTCCTGGTCGGCGACCCGGACTCGGCCGCCGTCACGCTCGCCGACGCCACAGTCGCGCTGCCCTTCGCCGACGAGCGGTCGGTGGTGCAGACCCGCTTCGCCACCACCGCGCTCGCGCTGCTGCGCGCCCACCTCGGCGAGGACCTCGGCCGCCTGGCCGCCGACGCCGAGGTGGCCGTACGCGCCCCGCTGCCGATCGACCCGGCCGGCATCGAGCAGGTCACCTTCCTCGGTCGCGGCTGGACCGTCGGGCTGGCCCAGGAGGCCGCGCTGAAGTGCCGCGAGGCGGCCACGTTCTGGGCCGAGGCGTACCCGGCCATGGACTACCGGCACGGCCCGATCTCGGTCGCCGCGCCCGGCCGCCTGGTCTGGGCGCTCGGCGAGATCCCGGACGGCCTGCCCGAGGACGTGGCCGCGACCGGCGCCGCGTTCGTGCACAGCCGCACGCACGGCTGGCGCACGGTGCTGACGAGCTGGTCGGCCGGCCGCAACCCGGTCGACCCGATGGCCGACCTGATCCTGGCCCAGCGCTTCGCGGTAGCGCTCGCCACCAGCCGCGGCCTCGACCCGGACGCGCCGCGTCACCTGACCCGGTCCGTGGTCCTGGCATGAGCGAACGCACCGAGCGCAGCGAGGGCCGTGAGCGCATGCGCGGCTGGCAGACGGCGTGAGTGCAGGCGACGAGGTCGTCGTCGCGCTGGACGTGGGCGGCACCGGGATGAAGTGCGCCCTGGTCCGGCCGGACGGCACGACCGTGCACAGCGAACGGCACGCCACCGCAGCCCAGCGCGGCCCGGAGGCGGTGGTCGGCACGATCCTCGACGTGGCCGAAGGGCTGGTCGGCAAGGCCCGCGCGGACGGCCGCACGCCGGTGGCATGCGGCATCGCCGTACCCGGTGTGGTCGACGAGGCGCGCGGCGTGGCGGTGTGGTCGGCGAACGTGGGCTTCCGGGACGTACCCCTGCGGGAGCTGGCGGGCACGCGGCTGGGACTGCCCGCGGCGCTCGGCCACGACGTGCGTGCCGGCGGCCTGGCCGAGGCCCGGCTCGGGGCCGGGCGGGACGCCGGTCACGTGCTGTTCGTCGCGATCGGCACCGGCATCGCCGCCGCCCACGTGGTCGACGGGTCGGCCGCCACCGGCGCGCACGGCGCCGCCGGGGAGATCGGCCACATCCTGGTACGCCCCGGCGGCCCGCGCTGCGGATGCGGGCGGACCGGCTGCCTGGAGGCGGTGTCGTCGGCCTCGGCGATCGGACGCCGGTACGCCGAGCTGTCCGGCGCGCCCACCACCGCCGCCGAGGTGGCCGACCGGGCGGCGGCCGGTGAACCGCTCGCCGTCGAGGTGTGGCAGGAGGCGGTCGAGGCGCTCGCCGACGGACTCGCCACCGGGCAGGCGCTCTACGATGTCTCGACAGTGGTGCTCGGCGGCGGGCTGGCCCAGGCCGGTCCCCGGCTGTTCGACCCGCTGCGGACGGCGTTGCGCGAACGGCTGACGTTCCACCGCGAGCCGCGCCTGGTCGCGGCCGACCTCGGCGACGAGGCCGGCTGCCTCGGCGCGGCCCTGCTGGCCCTGGACACCCTGGCGAAGGAGAGTCGATGACCCGGCGCGTGACCGGCAAGGTGGTGACCCCGACCGGCGTGATCCGGCAGGGTTGCGTGGAGATCGCGGACGGGCGGATCACCGCTGTCGCCGAGTATCCGTCGGTGCGTGACGGCCACTGGATCGTGCCGGGCTTCGTGGACATGCACACCCACGGCGGCGGCGGGCACACGTTCACCACCGGCGACCCGGAGTCGGCGCGGCAGGCCGCCGCGTTCCACAGCGGGCACGGCACCACCACGCTGCTGGCCAGCCTGGTCAGTTCCCCGTTCGAGCTGATGCGCGACGCCACCGCCGCCTACCGACCGCTGGTCGAGTCCGGCGTGCTCGCCGGCATCCACTTCGAGGGCCCGTACCTGTCCGCCGACCGCTGCGGGGCGCAGAACCCGGAGTTCCTGCGCGACCCGTCCACCACCGAGCTGACCGAGCTGATCGAGCTGGGCGGCGGCGCCGTACGCATGGTCACCATCGCTCCCGAGCGGGACGGCGCCACCAAGGCGATCGAGCTGCTGGTGTCGCACGGCGTGGTCGCGGCGGTCGGGCACACCGACGCCACCTGGGAGCAGAGCCGGGCGGCGGTGGCCGCCGGCGCGAGCGTCGGCACCCACCTGTTCAACGGCATGCGCCCGGTGCACCACCGCGAGCCCGGCCCGGTGGTGGCGCTGCTTGAGGCCCCGAACGTGGTGTGCGAGCTGGTCGCCGACGGGGTGCACCTGCACGACGGCATGCTCGGCTTCGCCACCTCGGTGGCCGGCCCGGAGCGGGCCGCGCTGATCACCGACGCGATGGCCGCCGCCGGGATGCCCGACGGCGAGTACGAACTGGGCGGCCAGGGGGTCACGGTGGCCGGCGGGGTGGCCCGGCTCACCCACAACGGCGCGATCGCCGGCAGCACGCTCACCATGGACGCGGCGCTGCGCCACGCGGTGGGCGCGGGCGTGGCCCTGCCGGACGCCTGCCGGATGGTCGCCACCACCCCGGCCCGCGCGATCGGCCTGGGCGACCGGGTGGGCGCGCTGATCGCCGGGCTGCGCGCCGACCTGGTGATGCTGGACGACGACCTGAACGTGGTACGGGTGATGCGCGGCGGTGACTGGGTGGAGTGATCCGCCCGGGCGTCAGACGGTGGGCACCTCGACGCCGAGCACCGCCTGCTCGTCCGGGCGGTGCACCAGCACGTCGGCCAGGTACGACTGCACCGCCCGACGCATCCCCACGTCCCGCCCGGCCTGCTCGGAGAGCAGCCACTTGTGCTCGATGATCTGGGCGAACAGCTCCTGCGGCTCCAGCTTGCGGCGCAGGTGCCCGGGTACCGCCCGGACCACCGGCTCGAAGACCTCGGTCAGCCAGCGGTGCGCCGCCTGCTGCTCGTCGGTCAGGTCGCTCTCCAGCCGGTAGGCGTCCAGGTCGTTGAGGAGCTTGCGGGCCTGGTTCTCCTCCGCGTCCAGGCCGGTCAGGCGCAGCAGCCGCCGGGTGTGGTAGCCGGCGTCGACCACCTTCGGCCGGACCAGGTAGCGCCCGTTGTCGACAGTCGACATGGCCACCTCGGCCACGTCGAAGCCCAGTTCGTTGAGGCGTCGGATGCGGCGCTCGATGTCGTGCCGGGCGGCGCGCTCGACCTGCTGCTCGTACGTGATCTCGTGCCAGAGCCGCTCGTAGCGCCGCACGACCTCCTCGCAGACCACCTCCGGGTCGATCGACTCGTGCAGCAGGCCGGCGGCCTGGAGGTCGAGCGCCTCGCCGAAGATGTTGACCCGGGCGATCTCCAGGTCCTCGCCGCGCTGGCCGTTGGACAGCGACGGGTGCAGCGCACCGGTCTCGGCGTCGACCAGGTAGGCGGCGAACGCGCCCGCGTCCCGCCGGAACAGCGTGTTCGACAGCGAGCAGTCGCCCCAGAAGAACCCGGTCAGGTGCATCCGCACGATGAGCGCGGCCAGCGCGTCCAGCAGCCGGTTCATCGTCTCCGGGCGCAGCGTGTTGGAGAACAGCGCCCGGTAGGGAAGCGAGAACTGGAGGTGCCGGGTGATCAGCACCGGGTCCAGCGGCTCGCCGTCGTCGGTCTGCCGGTCGGCCACGATCGCGATGGCCTCGACCGACGGGAAGTCGATCCGCTCCAGCGCCCGCAGCAGGTCGTACTCGCGCTCGGCGACCCGCTCGCCGGTCTCCTTCACCGCGTAGACGTACCCGCCGAGCCGGACGAACCGCACGATGTGCCGGGAGATGCCCTGCGGCAGCGCCACCAGGTGCTCGGCAGGCCACTGCTCCAGCGGGGTCGACCAGGGGAGGTCGAGCAGCGCCGGGTCGACGAGAGCCGAGGTGATCCGCACGGCAACCAGTGTGACCGCTGACCCCCGCGCCGCGCTCCCCTTCGTGGTTGGGCACACAGCCGCCGATGCCCGCGCCGCTCGGCCGCCGCCGGCGGCCGGTAGCGTGGTCGCGTGCGTCAGACCTCGGGGGTACGCGGTGACCTGCGGCTGCGGCCGGTCCGGCCGGCCGGGTGGTGGTTCGACGGGCTGCTGCTCGCGGCAGTGGTGGCGCTGACCGTCGCGCTCGCCTCCGGTCACCTGTTCGGGCTCGACCGGGCGGTCGCCGACTGGTCCGACGACAACCGCCCGACCGCCGCCCGCTGGGTGGCGATGACGCTGAACCTGCTCGGCCAGGGCACCCCGCTGACGCTGCTCGCGGCCGGGCTGGGCGTGCTGCTGGCGCTACGGCTGCGTTCGGTACGGCCGCTGCTGCCGCCGGTGGTCGGGTTCGTGCTCACGTTCTTCACGGTCGGCCCGCTGAAGGTGTGGACGGCCCGCCCGGCGCCGAGCGCCTCGGTCAAGGAGCCGTTCCTGTCGCCCGAGCAGACGCTGCCGCTGTTCCAGCACGACCTGCCGGTGCGTTTCGCGCAGTCGTACCCGTCGGGGCACGTCGCCAACGCGATCGTCTGGTACGGCGTGCTGGCCCTGCTGCTGGCCCCGCTCGTACGGTCCTTCGGCCGCACCGTGCCGCCCCGGCTGGTCACAGTGGTCCGGGTGGTGCCCCCGGCGGTGGTCTTCTGCACCACCGTCTATCTGGGCTGGCACTGGCTGACCGACTCGGTCGCCGGGCTGCTGCTCGGCCTGCTGCTGGACCGCCTGCTGCGCCGGGTGCCCTGGGACGACCTGCCGCTGCCCCGCCGCCTCGGCGACTGGGCCCGGCCGGTCGCCTGGTCCGCGCCGCCCGCCACCTCCGCGACGCGGTGACCGGCGGGCGCGGCGCTCGATCGGCGCACCTACCGTTCACCTGAGCGCCCTAGGCTGCCGGTGTGGAACAGCTGGCGCGGCGGCTCGGCGTACCCGACGCGGTCGTCATCGGTCTCGGCTCGATGCTCGGCGCGGGCGTCTTCGTGGTCTTCGCCCCGGCCGCCGCGGCGGCCGGCGGCACCGGCCTGCTCGTCGCGCTGGCGGTCGCCGGCTTCATCGCCTACTGCAACGCCACCAGCTCGGCCCGGCTCGCCGCCCGCTACCCCGAGTCCGGCGGCACCTACGTCTACGGGCGGGAACGCCTGCACCCGTTCGCCGGTTTCCTCGCCGGCTGGGGGTTCGTGGTCGGCAAGACCGCGAGCTGCGCGGCCATGGCGCTGACCGTCGGGGCGTACCTGTGGCCGGGGCGGGCGCGGCTCGTCGCGGTCCTCGCGGTGGTGGCGGTGACGGCGGTGAACCTGCGCGGGATCGGCAAGACCGCCACCGCCACCCGGGTCCTCGTCGCGGTGGTGCTGACGGTGCTCGCCGTGGTCGCGGTGACCGGCGCGCCGCAGGTGGCCGCCGACCGGCTCACCGCACCGGCCGGGATCGGGGCGGGCGGCGTGCTGACCGCCGCCGGCCTGCTGTTCTTCGCCTTCGCCGGGTACGCGCGGATCGCCACGCTGGGCGAGGAGGTACGCGACCCGGAGCGCACCATTCCCCGGGCGGTGCCGCTGGCGCTCGGCGCGGTGCTGGCGATCTACGTGACGCTGGCAGTGGTCGCGCTCGGCGTGCTCGGCGCCGACCGGCTGGCGTCCACGGACGCGCCGCTGGTCGAGGTGGTGACCGCCGCCGGGCACCCGGGGCTGGCCTGGCTGGTCCGGGCCGGAGCGGCCGTGGCAGTGACCGGGGTGCTGCTGTCGCTGCTGGCGGGCGTCGGCCGGACCACGCTGGCGATGGCCCGCCGCCGGGACCTGCCGGGCGCGCTGGCGGCGGTCCACCCGCGCCACCGGGTGCCGCACCGCGCCGAGCTGGCGGTGGCCGTCGTGGTGATCGCCGTGGTGACTGTCGGCGACATCCGGGGCGCGATCGGCTTCTCCAGCTGCACGGTGCTGGTCTACTACGCGATCACCAACGCGTCGGCGCTGACGCTCGGCCCGGACCCGGTCCGGCGTGTCCCGGTACGACTCCTGGCCGCGCTGGGGCTGGTCGGCTGCCTGGTGCTGGCGGTCAACCTGCCGCTGCCGAGCGTGCTCGCCGGGTTCGGCGTGCTCGCCCTCGGCGCGCTCGGGTACGCCGTCCGCCTCCGTCGGCCGGCTTGACGGCCCGGCCGCGCCTGGTCGGCCCTGGCCCGCCTGGTCGGCCCGGATGCGTCACTCCTGCGGGCGGCGCGCGGCGGGCGGGCCGGTGGGCGCCGGCGGCGGCGCGGGCGTGGTCTCCCGGAGCAGGGCGGTCAGCCCGGCCCGCCGGGCCACCACCGTCAGCCGGTCACCGGCGTGGATCACCATGCGCGGGTCGGCCGACCAGTCGGCCTTCTGGTTCGGGCGGGTGTACGCGAGCAGGCGTACCTCGCCGGGCCGGGCCACCGCGCTCAGCGGACTCCCGTCCAGCGGCGAACCGGCCACCACCGGCACCTCGGTGACCAGCAGCGCGTGCCGGTCGACCGGGATGGTGGCGACCACCGCGCGATCGAGCAGCGCCGCCGCGAACGCCGGCGCGGCCAGATAGGACACGCTGCGCGAGATGCCGATGCCGAACGCCTGCTGGATCCGCTCGGCGAAGTCGCCGTCGAACAGCCGCAGCACCACTCGCAGATCCGGGTCGAGGGACCGGGCGATCAGCGCGGCCCGCAGGTTCGTCCCGTCGTCGGTGGAGACCACCACGAGCGCCTGGCAGGTGTCCACCGAGGCGGACCGGAGCGTCTCCTCCCGGCCGGCGTCGCCCACGATCAACGGCACCCCCAGCCGGTGCGCCAGCGCGGCGCCACGCGCGTCCGGGTTCTTGTCGATCGCCACCACCTCGACGCCGAAGTCGTGCAACTGCGCCATCACCCGGGTGCCGATGTTGCCCAGCCCGATCATCACCACGTGCCCGGAGCGGTCCGGCTGCACCCGGCCGGCGTGCAGCGCCAGCCGGGCGTTGACGATGCCGTCGACCACCGCGGCCGTGATCAGCGGGATCAGCGCCAGCCCGGCCAGGTTGAGCACCACCTGCATCACCTGGGCGGCGACCGGCTTGTTGACGTCCGGGTCCTGGCCGGTGAGCGTGGTGACCAGGGTCAGGTAGACCGCCTCGCTCCAGCTGACGTCGGCGGCCCGGGCGTTGAGCCAGCCCAGCGCCGCGATCACCGCGAGCAGCACCAGCACCGCGATGCCGATCTTGCGGGTGGCGAAGTGCCGGACCGCGCGCAGCAGAACGGCGGCCGGCTGCCGGCGCCGCCGCGCCCGTACCAGCCGCCGCGCGGCGACCTCGGTGCCCGCCGGCCGCCCGGTCGCCTCGGCCAGCACCACGTCGGCCGCCGTCTCGTCCGCGGGCAGCACCCGGACCAGGTCCGGATCCGTGGTGACGGCCAGGCCGCAGACCACGTCCTGCGGGCGTACGTCGTCGCGGCGGGCCACGTAGAGCGTGCGCCCGGCGTGCCGGAAGTGGGTCGGCGCCACCTCGCCCAGCGCGGCGGCGACGAAGGCGGGTGCGGCGATCGAGGCGTCGGAGAGCACCGCCGAGTCGGGGAAGAGCTGCCGCAGCCCGTCCGCCAGGTTGGTGTTGAACATCCGCACCACGAGGCGCAGCCGCGACTCGACCTCCTGGGCGCAGAGCGCGGCGTGCATGTTGCCCACGTCGTCCTGGTGCAGCAGCGCCAGCCCGGCCGCGCCGGCCAGCCCGGCGCGGCGGAACGCGGCCTCGTCGAGGCGCTCCGCCGTGACCACCCGTACCCCCGGCACGTCCCGCCCGTCGGGGCCCTCGGACCGGCGGCGGCCCGGCACCACGAGCGTGACCCGCACCTGGCCGTCGGCGCTGTCGGTGGCGAGCAGCGACCGGACCACCCAGTAGGCGAGCGGGTCGGAGCCGCAGACCACGTAGTGGGGGCGTTCGTCACCGTTCATCCGGAGCCGCCAGCCGGTCGCGCGGCGCGCGCGGTCGCGCAGTGGCTCGGCCATGTCCGGATCGTAGTCAGCCGCTCGCGATCTGCGCAGCCCCGGCGATCATGAACGCATGGCGGGGCCGGGTACGGGTAGAGCACCGGCATGCAGACGTTCCTGCCGTATCCGGACTTCCTGGTCAGCGCGCGCACGCTGGACCAGAAGCGGCTGGGCAAGCAGCGTGTGGAGGCGATCCAGGTGCTGCGCGGGCTGACCCGGCCGGACTACGGCTGGCGCAACCACCCCGCGGTGAAGATGTGGGCCGGGTACGAGGAGGCGCTGACCCGGTACGGGCTGGACATGTGCGCGGTGTGGTGCGAGCCGGGCCGGGCCGACACCTGCGCCGGCACGCTCGCCACCGATCTCGCGACTGCCTGCGGCATCTCGGTGATCCGCACCCAGGACGAGCTGGCCTCGGCCGGTGAGCTACCGCCCTGGCTGGGCCGCGACGACCTGCACCGCAGCCACCGGTCGTCGCTGCTGCGCAAGGACCCGGTCCACTATGCGCCGCTGTTCGGCGACGTCTCCCCCGACCTGGAGTACGTCTGGCCGCCGTCGGACCGCCCGCGCCGCTGCCTGCTGTGAGCGCCCGGAAGACGCGTACCCAGCGGGTCGCCGGTCGAACCGGCAGACTGTGAGCACCGCCGACTGGAGGATGCCCCGTGGGTCTGTCGCAAGTGGTTGGCCGCCTGATCGGCGTACGCGAGCACGTGGTGGACCCGGGCGGCGGGGGCGCCGACCGCGTGCCGCGACCGGTCCCGGCACTCGTGGTCGGCGGTGGCATCGCCGGCATGTCGGCGGCTGTGGTGCTGGCCGAGCGCGGCGTGGCGGTGACGGTGCTGGAGGCGGCGCCGCACCTCGGCGGACGGCTCGGCGCCTGGCCGGAGGAGTTGCCCGACGGCGTCCAGCGCAACGAGCACGGCTTCCACGCGTTCTTCCGGCAGTACTGGAACTGGCGGTCGATCCTGCGCCGGGTCGACCCGGCGCTGGGTTTCCTCAAGCCGATCCCGGGCTACCCGATCCTGTCCGCGCAGTGGCCGACGGAGGAGTTCGGCAAGCTGCCACCCGCGCCGCCGGCCAACCTGCTGGCGCTGCTGCTGCGCAGTCCCAGCCTGCGCCTGGCGGACCTGCGCGCGATGGACCGGGACGCCGCGCTGCCGCTGCTCACCTACGACCCGGTACGCACCTACGAGGAGTTCGACGGGCGGACCGCCGACGAGCTGCTCGCCTCGCTGCGGCTGCCGGACCGGGCGCGGGCCATGCTGTTCGAGGTCTTCTCGCACTCGTTCTTCAACCACGAGGCGGAGATGTCGGCAGCCGAGATGATCGCGCAGTTCCACTTCTACCTGCTCGGCAACCCGGAGGGGCTGGCGTTCGACTGCCCGGACCGGGACTACGGCACGGCGATCTGGGAGCCGCTGACCCGGCACGTGGAGAAGCACGGCGGCCGGGTGCTGACCGGCGCGGCGGCCGCCCGACTGGACCGTACCCCGGACGGCTGGCGGGTCACCGGCGCCGACGGCGACGCCTGGGAGGCGCCGCACGTGGTGCTCGCGGTGGACCCGCCCGCGCTCGCAGCGCTCGTCGACGCCTCCCCCGGCCTGGCCGGGGCGGCGCCCGAGCTGGTGGCGCGGATGCCCGCGTTCGGCCGGCCCGGTCCGCCGTACGCGGTGGCGCGCTACTGGATGGACGGTGACGTCCGGGCCGACCGCGCGGTGTTCAGCGGCGTCTCCCGGCAGCCCACGCTGGACTCGGTGACGCTCTACCACCGGCTGGAGGACGAACCCCGCCGCTGGGCCGGGCGGACCGGCGGCTCGGTGGTGGAGCTGCACGCATACGCCTGCGAGCCGGACGTGCCGGCCGACGAGCTGGCCGACCGGATGCTGCGGGAGCTGACCGCGCTCTGGCCGGAGGTGGCCGGCCTGCGGGTACGCGAGCTGCGCGCCCGGGTCGAGGCGCAGGCGCCCGCGTTCACGCCCGGCAGCCACGCCTGGCGTCCCGGGGTGGAGACCGACGCGCCCGGCCTCTACCTGGCCGGTGACGGCATCCGCACCGAGTTCCCGAGCGCGCTGATGGAACGGTCGGCGGCCACCGGGATCATCGCCGCGAACCACATCCTGCGTGCCGAGGGGGCGGCGGCCGAGCCGGTCCGCTCGATCCGGCCGCGCGGGCTGCTGGCCGGGCGGGCCGCACCGAAACGGTCATAAGCGCCCAAAAACGCCTCTACGCTCGACTGATCCGGTGACACGGGAGGTCGGGCGGTGAGCACCGCGACGCGGGATCGGCGCGACGAGGAGCACGGAACGCCACGGGACGAACGGACCGCGGTGGTCACCGCGCTGCGACTCGGCTGGTCCATGGCGGACGCCTACCACCACGCGCAGACCGCCGACCTGACCGGGGACGGGCACCGGCCGGCGCCGGCGCCGCCGAAGCTGTCGAACCTGACCGAGCTGGCCGGGCGGCACCGGCTCGGCATGTATCTCGACGGCGTGGACGTCGCGCTGGCCCAGATCGCGCCGCTGACCCCGGCCGGCCGTACCGTGCCGTCCACCGCCGCCGCCCGGGGCGCCACCGGGGCCGACCGGGAACCCCTGCTGCGGGCGCTCGACGACCTCAACATCGACGTGCTGCGCTGGACCATGGCGACGAACCACCGGGTCGGCGTGGCGTACCGGCTCGGGCGCTCGCTCGCCGACACCGTCCGGCGCGGCGACGCCGACCAGCTCGCCGCGCGCTTCGGCGGCCGGCACCTCCAGATCAGCAGGTGGCTCGACGAGCTGGCGAGCGTGCTGCCGCCGTACTCGGCCGCCGTGGTGCGCCGCTCGCTCGCCGCCTGGGCCACGGCGGTCGGCAGGGCCACCGTGGGCGATCCGGGCGAGGCCGGGCTCGCCGAGCTGGCCCGCGAGCTGCGCAACCAGGGCGACCTGTGGCAGGACGTGCTCACCGGCGGCCTGCACCCGCGCGACCTGCTGGACGAGGAGAACTGGGCGGTGATCGCCCGCAACGTCGTCATCCGGGACCGGAAGCTGGTGGCCCAGGCGGCCCGCGGCATCTTCTGGCCGGTGCTGGCACCACTGCTGGTGGTGCTGCTCGCGGTCGTGGGGGTCAGCGCAGCCGCCGCGGCCGGCTCCCCCACCACCCGGGCGGCGGTGGCGCTCGTCGGCCTCGGCGCCGGGCTCACCGCGATCTGGCGGTCGATCTCCACGCCCACGCTGTCGGTGGCGGCCGAGGTGAACCGCCCGCTGCTGGACAGCGAGCTGGTGGTGCAGATGACCGCCCGGATCGACCGCCCGCTCGCCGCCGCGCGGCGCGCGGGCCGGGCCGGACGGCAGCGGCGGCGGCCCGCCGACGACGGATCGAAATACGTTGCCCATGATTCCCGAATCGATCTACCGTGAGCGCGCAAGGTCAACCACCGCTCCGGGAGCCGTCCATGTCGCTGCGATCCGCCACCACGATGACGTCGTGGCTGCTCGGCGACGGCTGCCGGGAACACGGTCCCTGGCCCGGAGGGCACGACTGACGCGCGCCGCGCGTCCCCGTCGTCGCCGCCCGGTCCCGTGGACCGGGCGGCTTTTTCGTCGCCGTACCGCCGATCGTGAAGGGAGAGCCCGGTGGACGCCGTCCTCGTCGTCAACGCCGACCTCGGCCCGCTGCACCGGGTCACCGTCAAGCACGCGATACGGATGCTCTGCCGCCGGGTCGCCGAGATCCACGAGGCCGAGCCCGATCGGGTGATCGGCGTCTTCCCGCTGCCGCGGGTGGTCCGCCTCGTCCGGTACGTGGTGACCCGCTGGCGGTTCAGCGCCGGCCCGGCCTGGTCCCGGGCCGGGGTGCTGGCGCGCGACCGGCGGCGGTGCGCCTACTGCGACGGCGCGGCGAGCACGATCGACCACATCCTGCCCCGCTCGCGCGGTGGCCGGAACACCTGGGGGAACACCACCGCCGCCTGCTACGCGTGCAACCAGCGCAAGGGCGACCGGACCCCGGCCGAGGCGGGCATGCCGCTGCGGCGGGAACCGGTGACGCCGAGCTGGGCCGCGCTGGCGCGGTGACGGACGACCGGCGGGCACAGGGGGCGGTGCCGGGGGTACTTCCCGGCGCCGCGCCCGCCGGTCCCACCAGTCCCTAGGTGTCGAGACGCCGGGCCAGCCCGTCGAGCAGGAGGTCCAGCCCGCCGCCGAACTCGTCCTCCGGTCCGACCGCGCCGGCGTCGCGCGCGGTCTCGGCGAGCAGGGGGAACTCGTCGCGGGGCAGCGCCGCGATGGCAGCCGTGCCGGGGCCGGCCAGCGCGCCGAGGTGTTCCATCTGGATCGCGCCGACCACGTAGCCGAGCAGGGCGCGGAACGCGACCACCCGCCCGGTTCCGGTGAAGCCGGCCCGGGTCAGCACCGCGAGCACCGCCTCTCCCCAGCGCAGGATCGCCGGTGAGCGGTGCCGGTGCGCGGGCAGCAACGGGACGACGGCCGGATGGGCGCCGACCGCGTGGCGTACCCGGCCGGCCAGCTCCCGGACGCCGTCCGGCCACGGGACGTCGAGCGGCGGCCGGGTGTCCACCCGGTCGAGGACCCGCTCGACGACGAGCGCCTCCAGTTCGTCGCGGTCGGCGACGTAGCGGTAGAGGCCCATCGTGCTGGTGCCGAGCTGCGCGCCGACCGCGCGCATGGTGAGGCCGGCGAGGCCGTCCCGGTCGAGCACCGCGAGCGCCGCGTCGGCGAGCCGGGCCGGGGTCAGGGAACGGGGACGAGGCATGGCCTTGACAGCGTACAAGATACGCCTACCGTTGTAGGAGTACGTCGTACGCCTACAACGGGAGCGCGCATGGACGTCGTCAACCCCCACCACCTGACCAGCGTGACCGGCGCCCAGGTCGCCCTGCCGGACCCGGACCGCCTGGTCCACCTGCAGTTCCGTCGCTTCGCCGGCTGCCCGGTCTGCAACCTCCACCTGCGCTCGATCGTCCGCCGGCACGCCGAGATCGAGGCAGCCGGCGTACGCGAGGTGGTCCTCTTCCACTCCCCCGCCGACGAACTGCGCGAGCACGTCGCCGACCTGCCGTTCGCCGTGGTGGCCGATCCGGACCGGCGGCTCTACCGGGAGTTCGGGGTGGAGTCGGCGCGGCGGTCGCTGCTCGACCCGCGCGCCTGGCTGCCGATCCTGCGTGCCGTGGCGACCGGCACCTGGCACGTCCTGCGCGGCCGCGAACGGCTGCCGTCCCGCACGCCGCACGGCGGCCGGCTCGGGCTGCCGGCCGACTTCCTGATCGCGCCGGACGGGCGGGTGCTCGCCGCGAAACACGGCGAACACGCCTCCGACCAGTGGTCGGTGGACGAGCTGCTGACCCAGGTCAGCGGGAGCCGGTCGACACGCTGACCGCCGGATCGCCGGGGTGCTCCCGCAGGAACGCCTCGGCCCGGTACGCATCCCGGAGAATCTGCCAGCAGGCGAACGCGAACATCACGCCGATGACGCCGAACAGGACGAACCACATCGGGGTGAGGCTGAGCAGCAACTGGCCGAGGTTCATCGTCAGCAGGCCCCCGATCATCGGGACGAACCTCCGTTGCCGGATCATCTGCGCCGCGACCGTCCGCAGCCAGGGCAGGTCGTCCGGGGAGTCCACCACGCCGCGCCGGACGGCCCGGGCCAGTTCCCGGCGACGGCCGAAACTCACCGCCCAGAGCCGCGACTCGCGGTCGGCCCGATAGCTACCGCTGCGGACCATGCGGACCAGCGCGACGATTTCCAGCCCCAGACCCAGCACCGCGAGAACCAGGCCGGTCACCTCCACCCAGTCGGGCGGGTCGCCGCGTTCCAGCCAGCTACTCGGGAACGCACCGTCCGCCATCAGCCCGACCAGCAGCGACGCCAGCGCGAACGTCAACACCGTGCCGACCAGCAGCAGCCGGACACGGCGGCGTCCTCGCTTGATCTTCCGACGTTCCGAATCACCGTCCACGATGGCCCCCGTTCGACGGCCGGAGCGTACCCGTCGCGGGATGCCGTGCAAACGGCGGTCAGCGCGCGGCGGGCGGGGTCCAGCCGAAGCGCGGCGGCCGGCGCTCGTTGACGGCCGCAACCCCCTCGCGGGCCTCGCCGCTGTCCCGCACCTGGGCGTGCCACCAGGCCAGCCGGTCGGCGTCGGCACACCCGTCGACGATCTCCTTGGCGGCGGTCACGGTGAGCCGGGACCGCTCGGCGATGGTGGCGGTCAGCGCCGCCACCCGCCCGGTCAGCTCACCGGCCGGCAGCACCTCGTCCACCAGGCCGATCCGCAGCGCCCGCCCGGCGTCGACCAGCTCGCTGGTGAACAGCAGGTGCTTGGCCGCCGACGGACCGACCAGCGCGGCCAGCCGCCGGGTGGTCGGCGCCGGGTAGACCAGGCCGAGCCGGGCCGGGGGTACGCCGAACCGGGCGTCCGCAGCGGCCAGGCGCAGGTCGCAGGCGACGG
Organism: Micromonospora sp. AMSO1212t; assembly: GCF_008868145.1. Lineage (NCBI taxonomy): Bacteria > Bacillati > Actinomycetota > Actinomycetes > Micromonosporales > Micromonosporaceae > Micromonospora > Micromonospora sp. AMSO1212t. Next base: position 52,964 of record NZ_WBKS01000012.1, on the reverse strand, counting down.
CGAGCTGGCAGCCGCCGCCCACGCAGGCGCCCTCGATCGCGGCGACTGTGGGGCGGCCGAACGCGGCGAGCCGTTCCTCGGCGGCCACCGCGATGCTGCCGTCACCGGCCGCCAGCAGCTCGTCCAGGTCGCCCAGGTCGGCGCCGGCGCAGAACGTGCCGCCCGCGCCGGTGAGCACCAGCACCCGTACCGCCGGGTCCGCCTCCAGGCCGTCGAGCAGCACCGGGAGCTGCCGCCACATGGCCGGGGTCATGGCGTTGCGCCGGGCCGGGTTGTGGATGACCACGGTCGCCACCGGGCCGTCCAGGGTGACGGTCAGTTCCGCATCGGACATGGGTCCGACCGTAACGGGCGGGGCCCGGAGACCACCCGCGTGGGGTGGCCGCCGGGCCCCGGGGTCGGGCGGTCAGGTCAGGAGACGTTGAGCGCGGTGTCGTCGATCACGAACGAGGTCTGCAGCGAGCTGTCCTCGGTGCCGGTGAACTTCAGCGTGACGGTCTGCCCGGCGTACGCCGCCAGGGAGAACGACTTCTGGCTGTAGCCGCTGGCCTTGTTCAGGTTCGAGTAGGTCGCCAGCGTGGCCAGCACCGAGCCGGACGAGTTGAGCACCTGCACGTTCAGCTTGTCGTACTGGACGCTGGTGGTGCTCTCGGCCGAGTCGATGTGCAGCCAGAACGAGAGCGAGTACGCGGAGCAGCCGCTCGGCAGGCTCACCGACTGCGACAGCGTGTCGGTGCGGGTGCTGCCGTAGCCGTTCAGCCACGCGTTCCACGTACCGGTGCGGGTCGGCTGGCCCTGCGAGCCGTACTGGCCGATGACGCCGGAGGTCGTGGCCCAGACCGTGTTGCCGGACTCGAAGCCCGGGTTGCCGAGCTTCTGGCCCGCGCCGGTGCAGCCGCCGCCGACGCTGCTCACGGTCAGCGAGTACGTGGCGGTCTTCGCGCCGGACGCCGCGCTGCCGCTGACCGTCACCGAGTAGGTGCCGGCCGGGGTGCTGGAGCTGGTGGAGACGGTGAGCGTGGACGAGCCGCCCGAGGTCACCGAGGCGGGGCTGAACGACGCGGTCGCGCCGGTCGGCAGGCCGGACGCGGAGAACGTCACGGTCTGCGCGGTGCCGCTGGTGGTAGAGGTGGCGACGGTGGCGGAGACCGAACCGCCCGCGGTGACCGACCCGGCGGTCGGCGAGAGCGAGACGGAGAAGTCGTTGCCGGTGGAGCTGCAGGGCGCGTCGTTGCCGGCCACGTTCACCGCGGTCCACGCCGCCTGGACGGTCTTGTACTCGGTGGAGCAGTTGCCGTACAGGTCGGTCGCGGCCCGCAGGGTGTACGCGCGGGCGGTGTTGGCCGGGTTGCTGGTGTTGACGTACGAGGTGTTCGAGGTGAAGTACACGTCGAGCGCCCGGTACCAGATCTTCTCCGCCTTGGCGCGGCCGATGCCGGTCACCGCGGGAGCCGAGCCGCAGACCGGCGAGGTGCCGTACGCGGTGGCGCCGGTGCCCTCGGCGAGGTTGAAGAAGAAGTGGTTGCCCACGCCGGAGGAGTAGTGCACGTCCTTGTTCTTCGTGCTGGTGGACCAGCAGGAGTCGGACGAGCCGTCCAGCGACGGGTTGTACATGTAGCGCAGCGGCGTACCGTTGCCGTTGATGTTGATCTTCTCACCGACCTGGTAGTCGCCCGGGTCGCTCGGCGCGGCGGCGTAGAACTCCACCATGTTGCCGAAGATGTCGCTGGTGGACTCGTTGAGGCCACCGGACTCGCCGGAGTAGACCAGCCCGGCCAGCGCCTCGGTGACGCCGTGGCTCATCTCGTGCCCGGCCACGTCCAGCGAGACCAGCGGGCGGGAGTTGCCCGAGCCGTCGCCGTAGGTCATCTGGGAGCCGTCCCAGAACGCGTTGACGTAGTTGTTGCCGTAGTGCACCCGGCTCGGCACGCCCTGGCCGTTGCCGAAGATGCCGTTGCGGCCGTGCACGTTCTTGAAGTAGTCGAACGTCTTGGCGGCGCCGAAGTGGGCGTCCACCGCGGCCGACTGCCGGTTCGAGGTGGCGCCGTTGCCCCACGCGTTGTCCGCGTCGGTGAACGTGGTGCAGGAGGACGTCCCGTTGTTCATGTCGCAGGTACGGCCGTTGCCGCGTACCGGGTCGATCATCTGGTACGTGCTGCCGGAGAGCGTCGTGTCGATGGTGACCGAGCCGGTGTAGATGCCCTGGCCGGTGCCGGCCACCGTCTCGATCTCGTCGTACGAGCCGATCACCTTGCCGGTGGTGGCGTCAGTGACGACGTGCAGCTTCGACGGCGTCTGCTTGTCCGCCTTCCAGCCCGTCGCGACGGTCTCCCAGGCGAGCCGGCCCTTGCCGCTGCTGGCGTCGACGAACAGCTCCGGCGCGCCGACCGAGGTGAGCGAACCGGAGAACGTCTTGCGGGCGCTGGCCTTGGCCGCGTCCGCGCCGACCTTCGCGGTGGTGCTCAGGGTCAGCGGGGCGGAGAGGCTGACCGACGCGCTGGTCAGGGTGCCGTTCGGGGCGGTGTGGATGACGAAGTCACCGCCGTACACGCGGAGACCCTGGTAGGTCCGGCTGTACCGGGTGTGCGCGGCCCCGGAGGGGTCGACCTTGGTGCGGACGGCCTGATAGGCCTCACCGCCGGCGCCCTGGACGACGCCGGGGTTGGCGCGCAGCAAGCTCGCGGCCTTGGCTGCGGCCGAGGTCTCGGGGCTGGGGGCGGTTGGCGCTGCCGCTTGCGCCGAGGTGGTGACGCAGGCCAGCACGCCGCTGGTGAGCAGCGCTGCGCTGACGGCGGCGACGGATCTTTTCACGGGCCCTCCTGGAAGGCGAAGTTGTGACGGGGGTAGTCACTGATGTAGATATAGCGATACATCGAAGAACGTGAAAGAGGCTGGCGAGATCCCGCCGGAGACATTGACCGAACGGATGAGGAGGACCGGTGGGCCGGAACCGGGTGGTCCCGTCGCGCGTCCGATCGGGTATGAGAGCTGCCTCCGCCGCGGCGGCCGTCGCCGCGCTTCTCCTCCCGCTCGCCGGCTGCGCCCGCGCCGACGCGCCACCCGTCCTCACGGACGGGCCCTCGCCGCTGCCCGCCACCGAGGTCGTGCTCGTGAAGTCGGGCGGCATCGCCGGGGTGAAGGACACCGTCACCGTGCGGCCGGACGGCCGCTGGACGAAGACCGACCGGACCGGCGCCTCCCAGGAGGGCCGGCTCGCCGAGGCGGACGCCGCCCGGCTGCGACAGCTCGCCACCGACCCCCGGCTGGCCACCGAGGCCACCGAGACCAAGGGCCCGGGCAACTGCGCCGACGGGTTCACCTACCGGCTCACCGTCGGCCCGGCCGAGAGCGGGTACGTGGACTGCGGGCCCGCCGCCCGGCCGCCGGCCGTCACCGCCGAGGTGGTCGAGCTGCTCACCCGCGCCACCGGCTGACCCGGCTCTCAAACCCCCTGCCGCTGTGACATCGGCCTATGGCCGGCAGACCGGCGACCGGGCCAGCATGGAAGGCATGACTCGCGCACTCATCGCCCTGACCAGTCACTCCGAGCTGGGCCGCACCGGCCGCTCGACCGGCTACTACGTCGGCGAGGCCGCCGAGCCGTGGGAGGTGTTCCGCGCCGCCGGGTACGACGTCGACCTGGCGTCGGTGGCCGGCGGCGAACCGCCCGTCGACGGACGGGACGAGAACGACACCACCCAGAACGACTTCCTCGCCACCGCCGGCGTCACCGACACCCCGAAGGCCGCCGACGTCGACCCGGAGCGGTACGACGTGATCCTCTTCGCCGGCGGCCACGGCACCATGTGGGACTTCCCCGACGACCCCGACCTGGCCCGGATCGCCCGCTCGGTCCACGAGCGCGGCGGCGTGGTGGCCGCCGTCTGCCACGGCCCGTCGGCACTGGTGAACCTCACCCTCACCGACGGCTCCCGGCTGATCGCCGGGAAGCGGGTGGCCGGGTTCACCAACAGCGAGGAGGCGGCCGTCGGCCTCACCGACGAGGTGCCGTTCCTGCTCGCCGACAAGCTCACCGAGGCGGGCGCACAGCACGTGCCGGCACCTGACTTCACCGAGCACGTGGTCGTCGACGGGCGCCTGGTGACCGGCCAGAACCCGCAGTCCGCCCGCGCCGTGGCCGACGCCGTGGTGAAGCTCATCCCCTGAGCGCCGATCAGAACCGGTAGTCGTCGGGCAGGCCGGTGGCCCGCAGCTCGGGCGGCAGGTGGGCGACGTCGTTGAGCGCGACGAGCGTCGGCGGGCCGCCCGAGCTGTAGCGGATCACCGTGAGCCCGCAGTTCTGGTGGTTGAGCCCGATCCACCGGCGCTCCGGCGCCTCCAGCGCGTGCCGCACCAGCCAGGCGACCAGGAAGTTGTGGGTGACGACCAGCTCGCGGACGTCACCCTCCGCGGGGGCGGCGGCGAACCGGGCCACCGCCTCCGCTGTCACGCGCGGCCCCTCGCGCCGCTCCCGCTCGGTGAACGCGGCCAGGAACTCCGCGTACCGCTCGGGCAGGCCGGCCGGGTCGGTGTCGTGCGGCATGTGGTCGCCGGCCCGGTCGTCCTCGCGTACCGGAACACCGGGCAGCGACGCCGCGACCAGCGCGGCGGTCTCCGCGGCCCGGCGGGCCGGCCCATGGTGTACGGCGGTGAGCCCGGCCCCGCGCAGTCGCTCGCCCAGCAGCGTCGCCTGCCGCCGGCCCCGCTCCGACAGTCCGGTGTCCGCCTCCTTCTCGGGGCGGTCCTGCTCGCCGTGACGGACCAGGTAGAGCAGGCGGCTGGGCATCGGCACCTCCACGGTCGGGGACCGCGAGACTAGCCCGCCGCCGCGCCGTTCACCGGCCCTGATGCATCTGGCCGATCCGGATCCGGTTGCCGAACGGGTCGCGGATCCCGAAGTCGATCCCGTACGGCCGGTCGGTCGGCTCGTCGGTCACCTCCACGCCCTTCGCGACCAGGTCCGCGTACGTCTTGTGCGCGTCGTCGGTGGTGAAGAACAGGAAACCGCCGGCAGCACCCTTGGTGAGCAGTTCCCGGACCTGCTCGGCCGTCTTCGGGTCCAGCGCGGGCGGGCCCGGCTTCTCCAGCAGGATCTCCCGGCCCGGGTCACCCGGCACGTTCACGGTGAGCCAGCGCATGAACCCGAGGTCCTGGTCGGTGCTGACCTCCAGGCCGAGCTTGCCCACGTAGAAGTCGAGCGCCTCGTCCTGGTCGAGCACGTAGATCTGGGAGCGGGAAGTCGAAGTCATCGTCATGCCCACGACGCTAGAGCAGCGGCCCGACCTGCTGCTTATCCAAAAGTGCGCAGTCCCGCGGTGGCGCTCGGGCGCATCCAGGCCTTGGTGAAACAGCTCGGGACGTCGGCGGGCGTGGCCTTACGGCGCCGGTAGGCCGACGGCGACTCGCCGACGATGCCGTGGAACGTCCGGCTGAACGTGCCCAGGCTGCCGAATCCGACCAGGTGGCAGATCTCGGTGACCGGTTCGTCGGTGCGCGCCAGCAGGTACATGGCGCGTTCCACCCGGCGGCGTTGCAGGTAGCGGTGCGGTGTCTCGCCGAAGGTGGCCCGGAAGGTACGGATGAAGTGCGCCTCGGAGACGTGCGCGATCCGGGCCAACGCGGGGATGTCCAGCGGCTGCGCGTACGCCCGGTCCATCGCGTCCCGGGCGCGCAGCATCGCCCGGTTGGACTCCTCGACCGCGCGACTCATCGCTGGTCAGCCTACTGCGCGGTCCGCGCCTCGACCGCCTACGGCTCGTCCACGAGGCTCTTGGTCATGACGTGCTCGCGGCGCACGCCGTCGGGCATCAGGCCGCCGACCTCGCCGTCGGTGCCACAGTCACCGGCGTCACCCCCGCCGGCGTCACGCCCAGCTTCCACGCGGCCGGCATCGCCGACGCCCGGCACCACGTCACGGTGCTGCGGCACGTCACCGTGCCGTTCATCGCCACCGGCCACCGTCGGGGAGGTGCTGTTCAACTACTGGGACTGACCATTCGTGGCCAGGTGGCCAGCCTCTGCGGCCGCCTGTCAGTACGGCCGCTGGATGCCTCGCTCCGCGAGCGCCGCCTCGTAGAAGCGGAGGAACTCCTCTGCCTCTCGGACGGCGTCGTCCAGGTCGTCGAGGGCCTTTCCGTCTCCAGGATCCTCACGGAGCATGCGAGCTGCTTCGGCGAGCTGCGTCCAGAGGGCGGCAAACGTATCGCCCTGCACGTGAAGGCCGGGGAAGGCCCGACCTGCCAGCTGCACGACTGCCCAGTTGCCACCACGGGACAGGACCTGCGCTTGCTCTTGGCTCATCCGAGCAGAATCCAGTAACGCTCGAAGATCGTCCAGCCCGAACTGTCGCCCACGGGCGGGGTCAGGCGAGAAACCAGCCCGACGCCGGCGCCTCGCTGTAGGTGGATCGGGCATCCCACGCCTGCTCCCAGGCGTCGCCATCGGCCGGAGCGGCGGCTGCAAATGCCTCGAACTGCCGGGCCTCTGCACGCACCCGAGCCGCCTGCTCAGCGGTGATCGCATGCAGGACGAGCCTCCGTGGCTCACCCGGGGCCCAGTCGGGTCCGGCCGAGAACCAGAACTCCCGACCCTCATGAAGGGCCAGGCCGTCCAGCGGTCCGTCGTACCAGTCCAGCAACTCGACGATCTCGACTCCGACAAGCTCGGGCAGAGCGTCCGAGCCGGCATGATCGTGACGCACCCTCGCAGACTAGCTGCATCATCGCGCCACGGCGACCGTGCGTCCCGCGGCGACGTCGGCCCCGGAACGCCTTGTGGATATTGGAGCCCCCGGCCGGGATCGAACCGGCGACATCTCGCTTACAAGGCGAGTGCTCTGGCCAGCTGAGCTACAGGGGCGCGTGCGTCGGGCTCAGCATAGCGACTGGGCCCCGGAAATCCCGCCTGGCAGGGCTCCCGAGCACGGAAAACGTCGGCATCCCGACCGGTGCGGCCGATGGATCATCGCCCGGCCGCGCTCACGGGTGGGGAGATTGATGCCTCCCAGTGCCCTCCTGACCGTTATGCGTATGCCGTCCGTCCCATCCGACGCGCCACGTCTTGGCACGATCGCGAAAGCCGTTTACCGTGCAGTGACGCGGACGACACTCCGGCCGGCCTCGGCTGCCTGAGCGACGACCCCGTGGCCGGTGCCTCGGGCACCGGTCGCTCCTTCACTCGGATCGTCCGGCACGTTCCTGCCGGTGAAAGGAAGCGCTCCATCATGGCTACGGTCACCTACTCGAAGGCGTCCCGGATCTATCCGGGCACCGAGCGCCCCGCCGTCAACCAGCTCGACCTCCAGATCGGTGACGGGGAGTTCCTCGTCCTGGTCGGCCCGTCCGGCTGCGGCAAGTCCACCAGCCTCCGGATGCTCGCCGGCCTGGAGGACGTCGACGACGGCGCGATCTACATCGACGACCGCGACGTCACGCACCTCCCCCCGAAGGCCCGTGACATCGCGATGGTCTTCCAGAACTACGCCCTCTACCCGCACATGACGGTGTACGAGAACATGGCGTTCGCGCTCAAGCTGCGCAAGACCTCGAAGTCGGAGATCGACCGGCGGGTCAAGGAGGCGGCCGGGCTGCTCCAGCTGGAGGAGTTCCTCAGCCGTAAGCCGAAGGCACTCTCCGGCGGTCAGCGCCAGCGTGTGGCCATGGGCCGCGCGATCGTCCGCGAACCGCAGGTCTTCCTCATGGACGAGCCGCTGTCGAACCTCGACGCCAAGCTGCGTGTGCAGACCCGTACCCAGATCGCCTCGCTGCAGGCGAAGCTCGGCGTCACCACGGTCTACGTCACCCACGACCAGGTCGAGGCCATGACCATGGGTCACCGGGTGGCGGTCATGCTCGACGGTGTGCTCCAGCAGGTGGACACCCCGCGGGCGCTCTACGACACCCCGGCCAACGTCTTCGTCGCCGGCTTCATGGGTTCCCCGGCCATGAACATCAAGACGGTGAAGCTGACCGACCAGGGCGGCGTGTTCGCCGAGATGATCGTGCCGCTGACCCGCGAGCAGGTCGAGGCGGCCCGCTCCGAGGGCGGCGACGGCAAGGTCACCGTCGGCTTCCGCCCGGAGGACTGCGACATGGTCAGCCCGTCCGAGGGCGGCATGCCGGTCGTGGTCGAGCTGGTCGAGGACCTCGGCTCCGACGCCAACGTCTACGGCCACGCCGCGCTGGAGGGCCACAACGAGCGGTTCGTGGTCCGTACCGACCGGCGCAGCATGCCGAACATGGGTGACACCGTGTTCGTCAAGCCGCGTACCGGCCGCAGCCACGTCTTCCACGCCACCACCGGCCAGCGCATCTGACGTACGTACGCGAAAAGGGGCGGCCCGCCACGGCGGACCGCCCCTTTTTCGTGCTCTCGATCAGACCTCGACGGACCGGCGGCGGGCCACCTCGGCCAGCGTGACCGCAGCGGCGACGCTGGCGTTGAGCGACTCCACGTCGGAGACCATCGGGATGCTGACGGTCAGGTCGCAGGTCTCCCCGACCAGGCGGGACAGCCCGCGCCCCTCCGAGCCGACCACCACGACGAGCGGGCCGACGGCGGCCTCCAGGTCGTACAGGTCGGTCTGCCCGTCGGCGTCGAGGCCGACCACGACGAAGCCGGCGTCCTTGCATGCCTTGAGCGACCGGGTCAGGTTGGTGACCTGGGCGACGGGCACGCGCGCGGCCGCGCCGGCGCTGGTCCGCCAGGCGGTCGCGGTGATCCCGGCGGCACGCCGTTCGGGTACGAAGACACCCTGCGCGCCGAACGCGGCGGCCGACCGGATGACGGCGCCGAGGTTGCGCGGGTCGGTGACCCCGTCCAGCGCGACCAGCAGCGGAGCGGCCTGCTCCAGCGCGGCGGCGACCAGGTCGTCGAACGGCTCGTAGGCGAACGGCGGCACCTGGAGGCCGACGCCCTGGTGCAGCACGCCACCGGTCATCCGGTCCAGCTCGGCGCGGCTGACCTCCAGGATCGCGATGCCGCGGTCGGCGGCGGTACGGATGATCTCCTTGACCCGGTCGTCGACGTCGATGCCCTGCGCGGTGTAGAGCGCGGTGGCGGGCACCTGGGTGCGCAGCGACTCCAGCACCGGGTTGCGCCCGACCAGCAGCTCCGGGCTGTCCTTCGCCGGGTTGGCCTTGCGGCCCGGCGCGACCCGGGGCCCGGACCGGCCGCCGGTCGGCTTGCCGCCCCGGCCCTTCGTCGTAGGCGTGCCTCGGCCACCGCCCTTGCCCCAGGTGGTGTCCTTGGTGCCGGGCTGACCGATCTTGGGCGAGCGGCCCTCCTCGGCGGCGGCGCGGCGCTCCTTGTCCTGCTTCCAGGCGGTGCGCTGGGGCAGCTTCTCGGTGCCCGAGTACGCCTTGTGCCACGGCCGCTCGTCGGCGGGCAGCGTGCGACCCCGCCCGGCGAGCGAGTCCTTGTTCTTGCCTCCGGTGCCCTTGGGGGCGCCCGCCTTCGGCGTCAGTCGCCGGCCACGGCGCTGCGAGTTGCCGGCCATCAGTCCTGCTCTCCAATAGTCCAACGCGGGCCCTGGGGGGTGTCCTCGACGACCACGCCTGCCTGCTTGAGCTGGTCGCGTACGGCGTCGGCGGCAGCCCAGTCCTTGCGGCTGCGGGCCTGCGCGCGCTGCTCCAGGGCCAGCGCGATCAGGGAGTCCACCACGCCGCGCAGGTCGTCCGTGCGGCCGCCGCCGGTCCAGGCCGGGTCCAGGGGGTCGACGCCGAGGATATCCAGCATCGCCCGGGTGGCGGCCAGCGTCGTGCGGACGGTCACATCGTCGCCGGCGGTGAGCGCGGTGTTGCCGTCGCGGACCACCTCGTGCAGCGCCGCCAGCGCCGCCGACGTGTTGAGGTCGTCGTCCATCGCGGCCGCGAAACCGGCCGGCAGGTCGCCGGGCCGGCCCGGGCCGACCCGCTCGGTCGCCCGCTGGACGAAGCCCTCGATCCGCCGGTACGCCACGGCGGCCTCGCGCAGCGCGTCCTCGGAGTAGTCGATGCGGGACCGGTAGTGCGCGGCCACGTAGTAGTAGCGCAGCTCCACCGGGCGGACCCCGAGCGAGGCCACGTAGTCGAGGTCGAGCGTGTTGCCGAGCGACTTGCCCATCTTGGTGCCGCCGATGCCGAGCAGGCCGTGGTGCACCCAGTAGCGGGCGAACGGCAGGTCGGCGGCCTGCGACTGGGCGATCTCGTTCTCGTGGTGCGGGAACGTCAGGTCGAGCCCGCCGCCGTGGATGTCGAACTCGGGGCCGAGGTAGCGCCAGCACATGGCCGAGCACTCGATGTGCCAGCCGGGCCGGCCGCGGCCCCACGGCGACGGCCAGTAGGCGTCGGCCGGTTCGCCCGGCTTGGCGCCCTTCCAGAGCGCGAAGTCACGCGGGTCGCGCTTGCCCCGGTCGGGGGCGTCGCCGGCGGGCTGCATGTCCGCCGGGGACTGGCCGGACAGTGAGCCGTACGCGGGCCAGGAGGCCACGTCGAAGTAGACGTCGCCGGAGCCGTCGGTGGCCGGGTAGGCGTGGCCGGTCTCGATCAGCCGCGCGATCAGCTCGTGCATCTCCGGGATGTGCCCGGTGGCCCGCGGCTCGTACGTGGGCGGAAGCACGTTGAGCGACAGGTAGGAGGCGGTGAGGATCTGCTCGTTCGCGTACGCGATCGACCAGAACGGCCGGTCCTGCTCCATCGCCTTGGCCAGGACCTTGTCGTCGATGTCGGTCAGGTTGCGGATGAACGTGACCTCGAAGCCCTTGCTCAGCAGCCAGCGGCGCAGCACGTCGTAGTTGACGCCGGAGCGAAGGTGGCCGATGTGCGGCGGGGCCTGGAGCGTGAGACCACACAGGTAGACCCCCACCTTGCCGGCTTCCCGCGGGACGAAGTCCCGCACCGATCGGGTGGCGGTGTCATACAGGCGTAGCGTCACCTCACAAGGGTAGCCGTCCGCACATTTCCGGGTTGGCCGGAGCCGGGTCGTACGCTGCGTGCTGTGGACACGGCGGCGCGCACGGGAGAGACGGCACAGACCCTGGACCGGGGTCTGCGGCTGCTGCACCTGGTCGCGGACGCGCCGGGCGGCCTGACGGTCACCGAGGCGGCGCACCGGCTGGGCATCGGCCGGGCGGCCGTCTACCGGCTGGTCGGCGCGCTGACCGGCCACGGGATGCTCCGGCGCGACGGCGAGGGCCGCCTGCGGATCGGCGTGGGCGTGCTGCACCTGGCCCGCCGCGCCCAGCCGCTGCTGGCCGAGGGGGCGCTGCCCGCGCTGCGCCGGCTCGCCGAGGGCACCGGGGCGACCGCCCACCTGACAGTCGTCGAGGGCGGCGAGGGGGTCGCGCTCGCGGTGGTCGAGCCGAGCTGGACGTCGTTCCACGTGGCGTACCGGACCGGCACCCGGCACCCGCTGGAGCGGGGCGCCGCCGGCCGGGCGGTACTGGCCGGGCGGGCCGGCGATCCGGGGCCGGTGACCACCAGCGGCGAGCTTCAGTCAGGTGCGTACGGGGTGGCCGCGCCGGTGCTCGGTGTACCGGGCCTGGAGGGCAGCGTCGGGGTGGTGTCGCTGACCCCGCTCGACGTGGCGGACGTCGGCGCCCAGGTCACTGCCGCCGCCGAGGCGGTCGCCGCCGCGCTCTGCTGAACCGGGGGCACTAGCACACCGGCGGGCCGCTCGGGGGTTGTCCACAGGGCGCGGCGGGCGGCACGGCCGCGGCTGTCCACAGGGGTACCGATCTTCACCCGTGCGCCGTCACGCTCGTCCCATGCCACCTCATCCTCACCGACCGCCGGAGCTGGCCTGGCAGGTGTTCCGGGGCTCGGAAGCGATCCGGCGCGGGCTGCTGTCCCGGCATCATCTGCGGGGCGCGTCCTGGGTCCGGCTCCGGCAGGACGTGTACGCCGACGCGCGGCTCGACCGCGACCACGCGCTGGCCTGCCGCGCGGCCCTGCTGCGCATGCCGCAGGGCACGGTGATCGCCGGGCCGTCGGCGGCCTACCTGCACGGAGTCGAGCACGCCGCCGGGTTCACCGACGACGTGCACGTCCTGCTGCCGGCCATGGTCCGGGCCGACTCGCAGCCGGGTGTCCGGGTGCACCACGCCCCCGTGTCGAGCACGCGCAGCGGGCTCCTGGTCCCCGTCGGCGCCGCCGCACCCGCGCGAACGAGCCCACCCGCCGGCACGAGGTTCCCCGTCCCGGCACCGCCGACGGCGGGCCGCCCATCGGGCCGGACCAGGCCGCCGGATCCGGCCGACCACCGCGCCCGGCCCGGACCGCCCGGCCCGGCCGTCCCGCCGGCCTCAGCCCTGGCATCGAATCCGTCACCCCTCGGCGCGGCGATGATCCCGGCCGGGCCGCCGCCGCGCACCGAGCCGGTCTCCTGTGCCTGGGAGACGGCGGTCTGGGCCGATCCCGTGAAGGCGGTCGGCATCGTCGACGGGCTGCTGCGTGCCGGCTCGGTGAGCCGCTCGGCACTGGCGAGCGAGGCGGCCCGGAACGCCTGTCGCCCCGGTGGCCGGCGGGCGGCGTGGGTGTTCGGCCTGACCGACGGGCTGGCCCGGTCCCCGGCCGAGTCCCACCTGCGGGTACGCCTCGTCTTCGCCGGCCTGCCACGCCCGGTGGCCCGCCATCCGGTACGCGTGTCGGCCGGCCGGATCCTGCATCCCGATCTGGCCTGGCCGGAGTTCCGGGTCGCCGTCGAGTACGACGATCGGCCGCACTCCGACGGGGCGCACAGCGACCGGCGGCGGCTCGACCAGCTCGTCGAGGCCGGCTGGCTGGTGTCGCACGTGACCGGCCGTCGCCTGCGCAAGGAGTTCCCCGGCATGGTGCGGGAGATCCGCGCCGCTCTGGTGGCCCGGGGATGGCAGCCGGGCCGCAACTAGGCGTTCGCGCTTGTCAGGGTGGTGAGCACCGCCGACAGTCCGGCGATTGTGGACACCTCGGCGTCCGGTTCGAGGCCGCGCGGACGGGGCAGTCCGGCCCGGTTGAGCCAGACGGCACGCAGTCCGGCCCGCTGCGCGGCGACCACGTCGTGCTCCGGCGAGTCACCCACGTGGACGATCTGCTCGGCCGGCAGTCCGGTCGCCGCCACCACCGCCGCGAAGAACTCCGGCGCCGGCTTCTTGGGCAGGCCGCCCTCGTGCGCGTACACCTCGAAGGCGAACTGTCCGGCGAGGCCGCAGCGTTCGGCGCGGCTGTTGCCGTTCGTCGCGAAGCCCAGCACGTGGTGCGGGCGCAGCGCCGACAGCGCGGGCAGCACGTCCGGGAAGGGGCGGCTCAGCGCGTACCGGCGGTCGAAGAACAAGGTCGCGAACTCGTCCAGGTCCGCCTCCAGCCCGGCTCGGGCCAGCGAACGGGCCAGGGCGGCCCGCCGCACCTCCTGCACGGGGGCGGCGCTGAGCGCGCCGAAGACCGCACCCCAGTCCCCCTCCAGGTCCGCGAGCACCACTCCGGCCGCCGCCGGGGTCCGCCGCCGCATCTCATCGAGTACGGCGACGAGCGCGCCGGTGACCGCCGGGCGCAGGTCGACGAGCGTCTCGTCGGCGTCGAAGACGACGGCGCCGCGCGGCCCGCTCATCGGTCGCCGGCCAGCACCGGCTCGGCCGGCGCAGACGCCGACGGGGTGCCCCGCAGTTCGTCCGCCCGGACCAGGGCGACGCCGCCGAGGATGAGCACGCCGCCGGCCAGCTGGATCAGGCTGGGCAGTTCGTCGAGCACCAGCCAGGCGATCAGCACCGCGAACATCACCTCGGTCAGCCCCACGAAGGAGGACAGCCGCGCCCCGAGCAGCCGGGTGCCCGCGACACCGGCCAGGTACGCGACCACGGCGGCGATCAGCGACAGCCCGGCGATCGGCACCAGCCAGCTCACCCGGTGCCCGCCGAAGGTGACGTCGGCGGTGCCGGCGGCGAGCGGCAGCGCTCCGATGCCGCCGAGCAGCAGCAGCGCCAGCGCGCCGACGGCCATGCCGCCGCTGGCCATCACCACCGAGGGCAGGCCCGCGTCGATCCGGCCGGCGATGACGAAGTATCCGGCCAGCCCGACGCCCGCGCCGAGGCCCCAGAGCACGCCCACCGGGTCGAGCCGCCCGGCGCCGGTGAGGTCGAGGACGAGCACAAGCCCGCACAGGGCGGTGACCGAGCCGGCCACTGTGAGCAGCCGGGGGCGCTGCCCGTGGACCAGCCACATCCATCCCACCACGAGCACGATGCCGAGGTATTCCAGCAGGAGCGCCACGCCGACCGGGAGGTAGCGCACCGCGTTGAAGAAGCACGCCTGCGCGGTGGCCACGCCGAGCAGCCCGAACAGCACCACGCTCACCGCGTTGCGGCGCAGCACCGCCCACCTGCCGCGCAGTGCCAGCACGGCCGGGACGGCGAGCACCAGCGCGGCGATGCCGACCCGGGCGATCACCACCGCGACCGCCGACCACTCGCCGGTGATCAGCGGGCGGGCGAAGGTGCCCGAGGTGGCGAACGTGATCGCGGAGAGCAGTGCCAGGCCGAGCCCGGCGCCGGACCGTTCACGCATCGGGAGCTCCTGGTCATGAGTGAAGGGAGGTTATGCTGATGACGCTAGGCGCAGCCTCCGACAGGAGTCAAGTTGCTTTTCGCTCATGACACCGAATGCGCGCTGGTCGCCGCCGCCGCGCTGGTGAACACCGTCGGCGACCCGGACGGGCTGCCCGACGTGGCAGCCCTGGACGCCTTCTTCGCCACCCACGGGTGGAGCGGCCGGCACGAGCACACCGACGCCGAACTGCGCCAGGTCCGCGCGCTGCGGCCCCGGCTGCGCCGCATCTGGTACGCCGACACCGACGAGGTGGTGGCGATCGTCAACGGGCTGCTGCGCGAGTCGCACGCGCTGCCGCAGCTCGTCCGGCACGACGACGAGCCGTACCACGTGCACGCCGTGCCGCAGGACGCGCCGCTGGCGACCCGGATGGCGGTCGAGGCCGCGATGGCGATGGCCGACCTGGTCCGGATGGGCGAGCTGAGCCGGCTGCGGCACTGCGACCACCCCGACTGCGACAACGTGCTGGTCGACCTGTCCCGGAACCGGTCCCGCCGGTTCTGCGAAGCCGGGTGCGGCAACCGGGCCGCGGTGAGCGCCTACCGGGCCCGCAGGGCCGCCGCGTCCCACTCCTGACGGGTCGCGGGCCAGGCGTCGCGGCGCAGCTCGTACTCCACCTCGCCGTGCTCCGTACCCGGGATCGGGTCGTCGAAGGCGAGGTGGAACGTACGGACGTAGCGCAACCCCGCGCGGGCCATGACCGCGCGGGAGCGGTCGTTCACCGCCATCGTCTGTGCCCACACCCGGCGGACGCCGACCGTGTCGAACGCGTGCCGCACCAGCGCCCGCGCGCCCTCGGTAGCAAGCCCGTGTCCCCACGTCGCGCGGCGCAGCCGGTAGCCCAGCTCCGCCTCGGCGCCGTCGTCGGACGGGTCGAGCGAGTGCCAGCCCAGGAACTCGCCGGTGAACCGGTCGAGCGTCGCCCAGCGGCCGAGGCCGGGGTGCAGGGCGTACTGCGCGAGCACCCGGGGCAGCACCTCGTCCCGGTACGTCCCGGCCGGGGTCGGCGCGCCGCCGGTCAGGAAGCGCATGACCTCCGGGTCGGCGTCCAGCGCAACCAGCCGGTCCGCGTCGTCCATCGTGAACCGGCGCAGCGTCAGCCGCGCGGTCTCCAGCAACACGCCGCCGTCGTCACGCACGGTCGGATCATGCCGCGCCCAGCGTGAGGGGTCGAGGCAATTACCGGCGCCGGCTCAGGGGTGGGTCATCCGCAGCAGGTCCAGCGCCTCGTCCAGCTGGGTCTCGGTGAGCTTGCCCGAGTCGACGTGACCCCGGGAGATCACCACCTCGCGGATGGACACCTGCTTGGCCAGCGCCTCCTTGGCGATCGATGCGGCCTCGTCGTACCCGAGGTGGCGGTTGAGCGGGGTGACGATCGACGGCGAGCCCTCCGCGTACGCCAGGCAGACCTCGGCGTCCGCGACCAGGCCGGCCACCAGCCGCTCGGCGAACAGCCGGCTGGACGCGGCGATCAGCTTGATCGACTCCAGCAGGTTGCGGCCCATCACCGGGAGCATCACGTTCAGCTCGAAGTCGCCCTGCGACCCGGCGAACGCCACCGCCGCGTCGTTCCCGATCACCTGGGCGCAGACCTGCCGCATCGCCTCGGCCACCACCGGGTTCACCTTGCCCGGCATGATCGAAGACCCCGGCTGGAGATCCGGGATGCGCAGCTCACGCAGCCCGGCGCGCGGACCGGAGCCCATCCAGCGCACGTCGTTGGCGATCTTGTAGAGGCCGACCGCGACGGTTCGGAGCTGCCCGGATGTCTCCACGAGCGCGTCCCGGGCGCCCTGCGCCTCGAAGTGGTTGCGCGCCTCGGTCAGCGGCAGGCCGGTCGACTCCCGCAGCTTGCCGATCACCCGGTCGGCGAAGCCCAGCGGCGTGTTGATGCCGGTGCCCACAGCGGTGCCGCCCAGCGGCAGCTCGGCCAGCCGGGGCAGCGCCGACTCCAGCCGCTCGACGCCGTAACGCACCTGCGCGGCGTAGCCGCCGAACTCCTGCCCGAGCGTGACCGGCGTGGCGTCCATCAGGTGGGTACGCCCCGCCTTGACCACCGTCTCGAACTCGGCCGCCTTCTCCTCCAGCGCGCCCGCGAGCTGCTTCAGCGACGGGATCAGATCCTCCACCACGAACTGTGTGGCGGCCAGGTGGATCGAGGTGGGGAACACGTCGTTGCTGGACTGTGACGCGTTGACGTGGTCGTTCGGGTGCACGTCGCGGCCCAGCTCCCGGCCGGCCAGCGTGGCGATCACCTCGTTGGTGTTCATGTTGGACGACGTGCCGGAACCGGTCTGGAACACGTCCACCGGGAACTGGTCGTCGTAGCCGCCCTCGGCCACGTGCGCGGCGGCGGTGGCGATCGCCTGCGCCACGTCCGCGTCGATCACCCCGAGCTCACCGTTGACCAGGGCCGCCGCACCCTTGATCTGCGCCAGGGCCTTGATCTGGGCCGGTTCCAGCCCGCGCCCGGAGATCGGGAAGTTCTGCACCGCACGCTGGGTCTGCGCCCGCCACAGCGCCTCGGCGGGCACCTCCACCTCGCCCATCGAGTCGCGTTCGATCCGGTAGCCGGTCGCCTCTGGAGTCGTCACGCGTTCCATCCTGCCGCGCAACCGGGCGGTGTGCAGGGAAAGTGGCGCGGCCCTCAGCCCAGCTCGGCGAGCAGCCTCTCGGTCTCCCGCCGGTCCGGCGACTCGACCTGGCGGAACAGCGCCAGCGCCCGCCCGGCGTACCGGCGGGCCTGGTCGGAGTCGGCGTGGCGCAGGCAGCGGGCGAGGCCGTCCAGGGCCCGGGCCTGCTCGTAGCGCAGACTCAGTCGCGTGGCGTCGTCCAGCACCCGGCGGTGCAGGTCGATCGCGGCGTCGACATCGCCCAGATCGTGCAGGGCGCGGGCCAGGAGGTTCCGGGAGGCGCACTGCCCGATCCGGTCCCCCGCGTCGGTCATCGCGATCAGGGCGGCCCGGTGCCGGGCGGCGGCCTCGGCCGGGCGGCCCGCCTCACGCTCCATCATGCCGATCTCGTTGAGGATCTCCCCCTCCCCGAACCGGTTCGCGGTGGTCCGCTTCAGGTGCAGCGCCGCCCGGAGCAACCGGCGGGCCGGCCCGGTCTGGCCCAGGCGGTGCCGAATCATGCCGAGGTGGCCGAGCGCGTTCGAGGTGTGCCGCGGGTCCCCCGCCACCCGCGCCAGGAGGACGTGCCGGCGGGCCGCTTCGAGGGCCAGGTCGTACCGGCCACGGAACAGCTCGGCGATCGACAACATGCTGAACAGGCTGGAGATGGTCGCCGCGTCGTCCGGGTAGCGGCTGATCCGCAGCGCCTCGTCGACGTACCTGATGCAGCGCTCCGCGTCGTCGGTCCCGAAACACACCGCGGCGAGGTTGCAGAGCGCCTGGACCTGCTCCCGGCGCAGACCGAGCCGGCGGTACCTGTCGACGCCCGCCTCCAGGAACCGGATCGCCTCCGGAAAGTCCCCCAGCCGGAACTTCGCCGAGGCGAGGTAGTTCATGGTGATGGCCACTGCTTCCTCGTCCCCCGACCCGGTGGCGGCGCGCAGCGCCACCTCGTGCGTCTCGACCAGTTCGTCGAGGTGGCCACCGACGAAGTTGGACCACCAGCACGCCCGGGTCAGCTGCCAGCAGTACGCCGAGAGGCCCTCCGACTCGGCCAGGTGCACCAGCCCGACGAGAGCCGCCCGGTTCTCGTCGAACCAGGACTGACCCGGCCTGTCCCGGACCGGCAGCAGGTCGGGACGCCGCGGCGGCGGGAAGGCGACCTGGCTCAGCGCGCCCTGCTTCGTCTCGGCGACGATCGCCAGACCGACCGCCACCTGAAGGTGATGGTCGAGCAGGTGGGCCACCGCCGTCCGGCGCTCGGCCGGGCGCTCGGTCTCGGCCAGCAACCGGCGCGCGTACTCCCGGAGCAGGTCGTGGAGGCGGTACCGGCCCGGCGCGGTCTCCTCGGCCAGGTGCACGTCCACCAGCTCGTCCAGCAGCTCCTGCGCCTCCGGCAGTGGCACGTCGGCGAGCGCCGCCGCCACCCGGTTGTCGAACCGTACGCCGGGGTGGAGCCCGAGCAGCCGGAACAGCCGCCGGGCCGGCGCCGAGACCTGCGCGTACGAGAGCGTGAAGGCGTGCCCGACGGAGCGCTCGCCGACCGCCAGCTCGGCCAGTGAATCCTGCGCCTCGGCCAGCCGCCGCGCCAGGTCGGCGACCCGCCAGTGCGGGCGGTGCGCGAGCCGGGAACCGGCCAGCCGGATGGCGAGCGGCAGATGACCGCACCGCCGGGCCACCTCGGCGGCGGCCGCCGGCTCGGCGCCGACCCGGTCGGCGCCGACGATCCGGCCGAGCAGTTCGACGGCCTCGTCCGGGTCCAGGACGGGCAGCGAGTGTGGACGCCCCTCGTCGAGGCCGGCCAGCCGGCGACGGCTGGTCACCAGCACGAGACTGTCCGGACCGCTGGGCAGCAGCGCCGCGGCCTGGGCGGCGCTCGCCGCGTTGTCGAGCACCACCACGGCCCGCCGGTCCGCCAGCTCGGAGCGCCACATCGCCAGCCGGTCCTCCGCGTCGACCGGCACCCGCTCGGCGGGCACGCCGAGCTGTCGCAGCAGGGTGGCCGCGGCCGCCGCGGGGGTCAGTGGGCTGCGCTCGCTGTAGCCGTGCAGGTCTATGAAGAGTTCCGCGTCGGGGAACCGCTCGCGCAACGCGGTCGCGACCTGGACGGCGAGGGTGGTCTTGCCGCTGCCGGCCATGCCGTCGATCAGGTACAGCCGCGTCCCCTCCTCGACGATGTCCTTGACCAGCCGCGCCATGGTCTGCTGACGGCCGGTGAAGTCCCGGATGGCCCGGGGCAGCGTGCGTACCGGTGCCGCGGGGCGCGGGCCGGCCGCCTCGTCACCGGCCAGTACGCGCTGGTGCAGTTCCTGCAACGCCGTGCCGGGCTCGATGCCCAGTTCCTCGGCGTAGATCCGGCGGCCGTCCCGGTAGACGGCCAGTGCGTCCGCCTGCCGGCCGACCGCCGCGAGGG
Organism: Micromonospora sp. AMSO1212t; assembly: GCF_008868145.1. NCBI lineage: Bacteria > Bacillati > Actinomycetota > Actinomycetes > Micromonosporales > Micromonosporaceae > Micromonospora > Micromonospora sp. AMSO1212t. The sequence goes on along the minus strand of NZ_WBKS01000012.1, from coordinate 33,384 downwards.
CCAGCATCAGCTGCCCCCGCAGCCGTTCCCGCAGCGGGTTGTTCTCGACCGCCTCGGTGAGCTCGTCGACCAGTTCGGTCCCCCGGCGCAGCCGCAGCTCGACGTCGACGCAGTCCTCCAGTACCGCGAGCCGTTGCTCGTCGAGCGCCTGGGCCCGCAGCCGCACCAGCCGGGCCGGGATACCGGTGAGCGCCGGACCGCGCCACAGCGCCAGGGCGGCCCGGTAGTGGCGGCGGGCCTCGGCCGGCCGGCCGGCGGCCGCCTCGGCGCGGGCCGTCTCCACGGCACGGGCGAACATGTCGGCGTCGAGGTCGTCCGGCTCGATCCGGATGCCGTAGCCCGCCGGGTCGGTGACGATCGTGTCGGCCGGCAGCCCGAGCGCAGCGAACCGCTGCCGCAGTCTCGACACGCAGATCTGGAGCTGGGTCCGCGCGGTCGCCGGGGGACGGTCCTCCCAGACGGCGTCGACCAGATCCTCCACCGGCACCACCCGGCCGGGGCGCAGCAACAGCATGGCGAGCACGGTGCGATCCCGGCCCGCGGTGACGGTGGCTTCGCCGCCGCCGACCCGCAAGGGCCCCAAGATCCCGAATCGCATCCGCGCCCCCGCCTGCCGCCATGCAACTTCCAGCAGCGTAGCCCGGCGGTCACCGAGCGGCGCGACGAGGCGATAGCGATCCGATAGCGACGGCACCCAGACTCGTCACGGGTTGTCGGTGACGGCATCCGACGGGGGCGGTGCGCCTGCCCGGCCACTCGGCCGGACAGGCGCACCGATGTCGATGCACGACGGACACACCGAGGGGCGCCCGGGACATTCCCGGGCGCCCCTCGCGTACGTCTGACGTCAGCGCCGGCCGACGGTGAGCACCGGCTTGGTGACCTCGGCGAAGAAGTCGTTGCCCTTGTCGTCGACGACGATGAAGGCAGGGAAGTCCTCCACCTCGATCTTCCAGACCGCCTCCATGCCCAGCTCGGCGTATTCGAGCACCTCGACGTGCTTGATGCAGTCCTGCGCCAGCCGGGCGGCCGGACCGCCGATCGAGCCGAGGTAGAAGCCGCCGTGCGCCTGGCAGGAGCGGGTGACCTGGGCGGACCGGTTGCCCTTGGCCAGCATCACCATCGAGCCGCCGGCCGCCTGGAACTTCTCCACGTACGCGTCCATCCGGCCCGCGGTGGTGGGGCCGAACGAGCCGGAGGCGTAGCCCTCGGGGGTCTTGGCCGGCCCGGCGTAGTAGACGGCGTGGTCGCGCAGGTACTGCGGCATCGGCTCGCCCGCGTCCAGCCGCTCGGCGATCTTCGCGTGCGCGATGTCCCGGGCGACGACGAGCGGGCCGGTCAGGGACAGCCGGGTCTTCACCGGGTACTTCGACAGCTCGGCCCGGATCTCGTCCATCGGCCGGTTCAGGTCGACGCGGACGACCTCCTCGGTCTCCAGCGACTCGTCGGTCACGTCGGGCAGGAACCGCGCCGGGTCGGTTTCGAGTCGCTCCAGCCAGACGCCCGAGGGGGTGATCTTCGCCACCGCCTGCCGGTCGGCCGAGCAGGAGACAGCGATCGCCACCGGGCAGGAGGCGCCGTGCCGTGGCAGCCGGACCACCCGCACGTCGTGGCAGAAGTAGCGCCCGCCGAACTGCGCGCCGATGCCGAAGTTGCGGGTCAGCTCCAGCACCTCGGCCTCCAGCTCCAGGTCACGGAAGCCGTGCGCGCTCATCGAGCCCTCGGTGGGCAGCGCGTCGAGGTACTTCGCGGAGGCGTACTTCGCGGTCTTCAGCGCGTACTCGGCGGAGGTGCCGCCGATGACGATCGCCAGGTGGTAGGGCGGGCAGGCGGCGGTGCCGATGAGCCGCAGCTTCTCCTCCAGGAACTGCATCATCCGCGTGGGGTTCAGCAGCGCCTTGGTCTCCTGGTAGAGGTAGGACTTGTTGGCCGAGCCGCCACCCTTGGCCATGAACAGGAACTTGTACGCGTCGGCGTGGCCGTCCGGGTCCTCGGCGTACAGCTCCACCTGGGCGGGCAGGTTGCTGCCGGTGTTCCGCTCGTCCCACATGGTCAGCGGGGCGAGCTGCGAGTAGCGCAGGTTGAGCCGGGTGTACGCCTGGTAGACGCCGCGCGAGATCGCCTCCGCGTCGGTGCCGTCGGTGAGCACGTGCCGGCCGCGCTTGCCCATCACGATCGCGGTGCCGGTGTCCTGGCACATCGGCAACACGCCGCCGGCCGCGATGTTGGCGTTGCGCAGCAGGTCGAGCGCGACGAAGCGGTCGTTCGGCGAGGCCGCCGGGTCGTCGATGATCGAGCGGAGCTGAGCCAGGTGGGCCGGGCGCAGGAAGTGGGCGATGTCGTGCATCGCCTCCGCCGTCAGCGCGGTCAGCGCGCCCGGATCCACGGTGAGGAACCGGCGGCCTCCCGGGCCGTTGACGACGTCCACCCCCTCGTCGGTGACCAGGCGGTATTCGGTCTGGTCGGGACCGGTCGGCAGCAGGGGTGCGTACGAGAAGGCGGCGGCACTGCTCATGACCGAAAAGCCTAGGGCAGAGCCGTCGATCGGTGACACCCGCAGGTGGGTCGTGGGACGACGCTCTCACCCGCTGTCACTTGCCGCCGGCGCAGAGTTCGTTCTTCGGCCCACAACTTCCCTGGTCGCTCGGCGGGCGCCAGCTGCCTCCCGGGTCCGGCGCCACCGGCGCGCCGTCCTGGTCCGGCCCCGGCGCCTCACCCGTGCCGGCGCCCCAGCGGACGTACCCGATCTCCCGCCCCTCGCCGATGATCATGCCGTTCGGGCCGACCGCCAGCGCGTTCGCCGAGGTACGCAGCTCGACCAGCACCCGGCCCTCCCGCGGCTGGACAGCGATCAGCCGGGACGGCTTCTCCTCGCTGATCACCGCCGCGTACGGGGTGAGGGCCGCACCGTTCTTGCCGCCCGCCGGCCGGGTCCAGCGGGTCCGGTCGGCCGACAGTTCCCGACCGAGCAGCGAGCCCTTGTCGGCGCTGCGCACCACTGTGTAGCGGTCGTCCACGGCGAGCAGCTTCTCGCCGTCCGCGCCGACCTGGAGCAGCCGGCCGTCGTACCCGTCGAGCACCGCTTCCCGGCCGTCGGGGGCGACCCCGATGATCACGTTGCGCCCGCCCTGCGGATCCTCCCGCTGCACGCAACCGGCGTAGTCGGCGGTGCGCAGGTTGATCCCGGTACGCCGCCACACCTGCTGACCGGTGGCCGGGTCCACGGCGGTCACCGCGTAGTAGCAGCTCCCGTCGCGGGAGGTGGCCGCGATCCGCAGCAGCCGGCCGCCGACCACTGCGAGCCGTTCCTCCCGGCCGGGCTGGACGTTCTGGAGCACCCGGCCGGTCGCGGTGTCCACCACGTGCACCCGGCCGTCGACCGGGAAGCCGAGAAGCGGCGGTACGGACTCCGGCCCGGCCACCCCGCCGTCGATCCGGGTGGCGCCGAGCCTCCGGGTGCCGAGCAGTTCCGGGTTGTCGGCGAGCACGCCGCTGTGCACGCCGGGCAGGAACGCGCTCCACAGCGGAGCGGTGCCGCGCGGCTCCCAGGCGCGCAGCGTGCAGTCGGTGGCCTGCACGCAGTACGCGTCCAGCAGCAGGTTCCGGTAGGTCCAGACGGCGATCGCGCGGTCGTCGCGCCGGCGGGTCACGCCGCTGACCGGGTCGAGCACCTCGTACCCCTTGTCGAGCAGCCGGCCCACGGCGACGACCGACTCCCGGCCGCTGCCCGCTACCGCCGACCAGTCGGCCTTGCGCTCCCACAGCCGGCCGCCGTCGGCGAGGTTGCGCGCCTCGATGCGGGTGCGCTGCTCGACGATCACGGTGTCGCCGGCGATGGTGACGCTGCGCGGCGTGCCGCCGACGCGCTGCTGCCAGACCACGTCGGGCTCGGAGATCGGCTTGCTGCGGTCGACCCAGTCCCACAGCGCCGGGAAGGGGTTCCAGACGCCTGTCGCGGCGAGTACGACCACGGTGACGAGCCCGAGCAGCAACCAGCCGCGTACCCCTAGGCCCTTCACACCGCACACGGTAGCGACGATCACCGGTCCCCCGGGCCGCGTGCGGTGCGTGTCGCGGCGCTTCTTGGGTGGTCCGGGGTGTTAAGGGCCGCCGCGGGCGGCGGAGCGGACGAGCGGCAGCGTCCGGTACGGGATCTGCTCGGCCAGCGCGATGATGGTGGAGGCGCGCCGGATGCCCTCCGAGGCGACGATCTGGTCGATGACCCGCTGGAGGTCGGTGTTCGACCGGGCGACGATCCGGCAGAGCAGGTCGCTGGAGCCGGTGATGGTGTGCGCCTCCAGCACCTCGGGGATCGCGGCCAGGTGTGCGGTGACCTGGTCGTGGCCGTGCCGCTGGCTGATCTCCAGCGTGACGAAGCTGGTCACCCCGAAGCCGATCGCGGCGGGGGTGATGTCCGGACCGAACCCGGTCACGACACCCCGGCCGACGAGCTTGTCGAGCCGGGCCTGGACCGTGCCGCGGGCGACGCCGAGCCGCCGGGAGCATTCCAGCACGCCGATCCGGGGTTCCTCCGCCAGCAGTTCGATCAAGCGCGCGTCCAGCTCGTCGAGCTGTACATCCTGACCAGTGTTCATGGTGTACCACGGTACCGAATGCACAACCTGACCAGGAATTACGTCAACTGTTGCCCAACTCACTGTGGCCCGTAGATCCTCGCCGGAAGAGCACATCCACGGCGGCCCGCGAGGCCGGCCGGTACGCGAGGGAGGCCACCATGACCCAGGCGATCGACCGACCCCAGTCGACCGAGGAGGTCGACGTCGACGCTCTCGTCGGCGCAGTCGACCACGACATCACCCGCGACCCGTTCCCGGTCAAGGGCATGGACCACGTCCACTTCCTGGTGGGCAACGCCAAGCAGGCCGCGCACTACTACTCCACCGCGTTCGGCATGACGTGTGTGGCGTACCGGGGGCCGGAGCAGGGCTACCGGGACCACGCGCAGTACGTGCTGACCAGCGGTTCCGCCCGCTTCGTGCTGACCGGCGCGGTACGCCCGGACGCCGACGGCGCCGAGCACGTGGCGAAGCACAGCGACGGCGTCTCCGACATCGCGCTGGAGGTGCCGGACGTGGACGCCGCGTACGCGCACGCCGTGGCGCAGGGCGCGACCGGCCTGGTCGAGCCGCACGACGTCAGCGACGAGCACGGCACCGTCCGGATGGCGTCCATCGCCGCGTACGGCGACACCCGGCACAGCCTGGTCGACCGGTCCCGCTACACCGGCCCGTTCCTGCCCGGGTTCGTGGCCCGCGGCCCGATCGTGGACCGGCAGCCGATGATCGACGCCGGCATCCAGCCGAAGCGGTTCTTCCAGGCGGTCGACCACGTGGTCGGCAACGTGGAGCTGGGCCGGATGGACGAGTGGGTCGAGTTCTACAAGCGCGTCATGGGCTTCTCGAACATGGCGGAGTTCATCGGCGACGACATCGCCACCGACTACTCGGCGCTGATGAGCAAGGTCGTCGCCAACGGCACCCGCAAGGTGAAGTTCCCGCTCAACGAGCCGGCCGTGGCCCGCAAGAAGTCGCAGATCGACGAGTACCTGGAGTTCTACCAGGGCCCCGGCGCCCAGCACATCGCCGTGGCCACCAACGACATCCTGGCCAGCGTGGACGCCATGCGCGCGGCGGGCGTCGAGTTCCTGGACACCCCGGACTCGTACTACGAGGACCCGGAGCTGCGCGCCCGCATCGGCAACGTCCGGGTGCCGATCGAGGAGCTTCAGTCCCGCAAGATCCTGGTCGACCGGGACGAGGACGGCTACCTGCTCCAGATCTTCACCAAGCCGGTGCAGGACCGCCCCACCGTCTTCTTCGAGCTGATCGAGCGGCACGGCTCGCTCGGCTTCGGCAAGGGCAACTTCAAGGCCCTGTTCGAGGCGATCGAGCGCGAGCAGGAGAAGCGCGGGAACCTGTAACACTGTCCGCGTGACCCAGCCTCCTCCGAACCCGACGCCGCCGCTCGCCGGACATCCACCCGCGGGCGGCGGCTTCGCGCCGCCCGGCGGACCGGCGGTGCCCGCGCAGCACGTTCCTCCGGGGTACGCCCCGAGGCCCGTCCCGCCTCCGGTGGCGCCGAACGGGCAGCCGCTGGCGGGCTTCGGCGACCGGCTGCTCGCCTACCTGATCGACACCGCCGTCGCCATGGCGGTGATGATGGTGCTGTTCGTGCCGGTGTTCTTCCTCGTCTTCTTCCGGATGATCGACGAGATGGAGCAGGCCGGCCCGAACGGCCCCGACCCGGTCGACGTCTGGACCAGCGTGTTCCTGCCGCTGCTCGCCGCCGAGCTCGGTGTCCTGCTGCTGATGCTCGCCTTCTACTGGGTCTACCACGTCGAATTCGCCCGCCGGACCGGGCAGACGTTCGGCAAGAAGGTGATGAAGCTGCGGATCGTGCCGGTGCAGACGGACGCCGCGCTGACCCGGGGCATGCTCGGCAAGCGCTGGCTCGTCGAGTTCGCCGGTGGGATGTTCGTGCCGTTCCTCAACTACCTCGACGGTTTCTGGCAACTGTGGGACAAGCCCTGGCAGCAGTGCCTCCACGACAAGTTCGCCGGGACGGTCGTCGTTAAGGTTGGCCCGTGAGCGCGAGGAGTGAGCCGGGCCTGCGAGCCCCGCAGTCGGGAACTAGGACGGCATCGTGAGTTTGGAACCCGGCTGGTACGTCGACCCCGCCGACACGGAGACCCGCAGGTGGTGGGACGGCGAGGGCTGGATCGGCGCGCCGATCCCGGTCGACGTCACCCCGCCCGACGGCCCGCCGCCCGCCGAACCCGAGCCCGCGCCGGTCACCGCGACGCCCGCCGCCGACCAGCCGGCCGCCGGGACCGGCGGCCGCCCCGACGCGACCCCGACGCCCGGCACGCCCGGCGGGCCGAGCCCCTGGCCGGGCCAGCCGGGGCAGTCCGGCCAGGCCGGCCCGTGGCCGGGTCAGCCGGGACAGCCGGGACAGCCGAACCCCTGGCCGGGACAGCCCGGACAGCCGGGGCAGGCCGGGCAGGCCGGGCAGGGAATGCAGGGACCGCCGCCCGGCTGGCCGTACCCGCACTGGCCGGGCGCGCAGCCGATCCCGCGTCCGCACGGACTGCCGCTGGCGTCGTACGGCGCCCGGCTGGTCGCGCGCCTGATCGACCTGGGCATCGTGTTCCTGCTCAACGCCGTGGTCAACGGCTGGTTCGTCTGGCGCTACATCGAGGCCGTCTCCCCGTACCTGCGTGAATCGGTGCGCCGGGCGCTCAACGGCGACACGTCCACCGAGGGGCTGCCCCAGATCGACGACCAGGCCGGCGGCCTCCAGATCGCCATCCTCGTGATCGCCACCGCGCTCTGGTACGCGTACGAGGTGCCGTCGATGGCGGCGCGCGGTCAGACCTTCGGCAAGCGGCTGATGGGCGTACGCGCGCTGCCGGTCGAGGCGGACCAGCCGCTCGGCTTCGGCCGGGCCACCCGGCGCTGGAGCACGCTCGGCCTGCCGACGCTGCTCTGGTACTGCTGCGGGCTGGGTCTGCTGCTCCAGCTCATCGACGCGATCTCACCCCTGTTCGACCAACCGCTGCGCCAGGCCCTGCACGACAAGCGGGCGCAGACGGTGGTGGTCCAGCTCCCCCGCAAGCGTGACACCAGTACCGCCCCGCCCGAGAGCGCCGACACCCCGGGAGACACCCCATGACCGAGACCGGACGTCACCAGCCTGCGCTGCGGCTCACCCGCGCCGACCTGGACGCGCTGCCCAACTATGTGCCCGGCCGCAGTCCGGCCGACCTGGCCCGCGAGCTGGGCCTGGCCGAGGCGATCAAGCTGGCCAGCAACGAGGTGCCGTACGGCCCGCTGCCGGGCGTGGTGGAGGCGGTCGCCGAGGCGGTCGCCGGTTCGCACCGCTACCCGGACATGGGCGTGGTGGCGCTGCGCCAGGCGCTCGCCGAGCGGTACGGCGTGGACGCCGACCGGATTGCCACCGGCTGCGGTTCGGTGGCACTGGCCGAGCACCTGGTACGCGCCACCTGCCTGCCCGGTGACGAGCTGCTCTACTCGTGGCGCTCCTTCGAGGCGTACCCGATCATCGCGGCGACCAGCGGCGCGACGAGCGTGCGGGTGCCGAACGACGCCGGCCACGGTCACGACCTTGCCGCGATGGCGGCGGCGGTGACCGACCGGACCCGGATGGTCCTGGTCTGCAACCCGAACAACCCCACCGGTACGGCGGTGCGCCGGGCCGAGCTGGACCGCTTCCTCGACGCGATGCCGGACGACGTGCTCGTGGTGATCGACGAGGCGTACCGGGAGTTCGTCACCGACCCGGAGGTGCCGGACGGCCTGACCTACCTGGACCGGCCGAACGTGGTGGTGCTGCGCACGCTGTCCAAGGCGTGGGGCCTGGCCGGCCTGCGGATCGGCTGGCTGGTCGCGGCACCGGAGGTGGCAGCCGCCGTACGTAAGGTCGTCACCCCGTTCTCCACCAGCATGGCCGCCCAGGCCGGCGCGCTGGCCGCGCTGGCGCAGGCCGACGAGGTGGAGCGGCGCTGCGCGCTGGTCGTGGCCGAGCGGGACCGGGTCACCGAGGCGCTGCGCAAGTTCGTGCCGGACGTGCCGGACAGCCAGGCCAACTTCGTCTGGCTGCCGCTGGGCGAGCGGGCGGTGGAGTTCGGCCGGGCGTGCGAGGCACGCGGCGTGATCGTCCGGCCGTTCGCGGGCGACGGCGTCCGGGTCACCATCGGCACCCCGGCCGAGAACGACGCGTTCCTGGCCGCCGCCGAGGCCGCGCTGGCCTGACCGGGCGCGCCTGGCGCCGGTCCGTCAACCCCCTACGGACCGGCGCCGGGCGTCTTCGTCCGACCGATCAGACAAGAGGACTATAGGTGCTTTTGTCCGTTTCTCGGCTTGACTCGCCAGATCAGGTCACGGCGAGCAGCACCGGTTCGGCCATCAGGAAGTAGCCCTGGTCGTCGTCCTCCGCAGCGGCGCTCTCCCGCAGCCGTTCCACAGCGACGTAGCCGTCCACCGCGTACGCCCGGCCCGGCCGCCAGCCGATCCCGTCCCGTCCCAGGTCGAGCACGAAACTGGACCGGGTCGTGCCGGTGAGCGGGTCGACGGTGACCAGTTCCCGCCGGTCGGTCAGCAGGTGCACCCGTCCCGGCTCGGTCGCGAGCACCCGGGCCGGGTGGATGTCCGCCCGGCGCCACAACTCCTCGCCGGTACGCGCCGAGCGCCCGACCACCACCGGGCCGGACGTGTCCACCGCCCGCTCGCCGTCCAGCACCGTGTCCGGGTGGTCCAGGCCCGGCGCGGCGGCCGGCTCGCCCGGGTCGGTCACCAGCCAGCCCCGGCTGCCCGCGCCGTCCGGCCCGGCGGTACGCAACCCGCGGCAACCGGAGTGCCCGTCCCGGCAGCCCACCGGCGTGACGACGAGCCGCTCCGGCGCGTCCGGCGGCCGCCAGCGGGTCCGCACCACACCGGTCGCCGCGTCCCGCAGCTCGACCGCGGCCGGGCCGTCGCAGCGGTCGACGCCGGCCAGCTCACCACTGGCGGTCGTGCCCACGTCGGACCGGCAGTCCCGGGCCACGTCGGCGTGCCAGAGCCGGCGGCCGTCGGCGAGGTCGTAGCCGCCGAGCCCGCCCGGACCGGTCGCGAGCAGCACGGTCCGCCCCTCGGCAGTGCGCGCCACGTGCAGCCCGGCCGGATCCCAGACCGTGGCGGCGAAGGTACGTCGCGGCTCCGGGACCGACCCCGGCTGCGGGCCGTCGGCCCGCCAGACCACCCGGCCGGTACGCGCGTCGAGCGCCACCAGCCTCCCGTCGGACCAGCGGCTGACCACTGTGGTCCCCTCGGCGAGCACTCCGACCAGCGTCGCCGGCCAGCGACGGAAGGACCAGAACGGGGTGACCCGGTGCCGCCCGGTGACCGGCTGGTCCGCGTACACCTGACGGGTGCCCGCGTAGACGCGGAGCCGGCCGTCCACGACGAGCGGCGCCACCGGCAGCCGCGCGAGCACCCCGGCGGTCGGCGCGGGCGCCGCCGGGTAGGGCTTCCGGGCTGCGGTGTCGACCTCGGCGGGCGCCAGCACCCGGACGACCACGGCGACCGACGCCGCGACGGCGAGCACCGCCACCAGCGCCATCACGGCCCGCCGCCTCGCGGCCTTCGCCATCCGTCACCTCCGCCCCGGCACCCTACCGGCCGCGTGCGGGCCGGGTACGGGGAGCGGCCGGGTCGGCTCAGGCGGCCTCGGTGGATCGGGCGGTACCGGCGGCCAGCGCCAGGTCGGCCAGGTCACGCCGGAGCGCGCTCTCGACCGCGCGGGCGGCCAGGCCGCCGAGGATCAGGGCCAGCACCCGCCCGTACGCCCGGGTCGGCACCGCCTCCTGCTCGACAGTGACCTCGGTGCAGCCGCGTCGCCGACGCTCGACGGTGCGCAGCGTCCAGGTGATCCGGTAGTCCGCGCCGGCGCCGCGCGACCCGAGCACGAGGCGGCCGGGCGCGACCGCCTCGATCACCTCGAACTCCTCCGGTTCGGTGCCGCCGTCCGGCCGGACGCGGGTCTCCCGCCACACGCTGCCCGGTCCGAACCCGTCGGCGCCGAGGACCTCGACCGCGTCCACCGCCGAGAGCCAGTCGGCGCGGGCCGGGAGGTCGGTGAGCAGCCGCCAGAGGTCGGCGTCCTGCGCTTCGATGAATGCGGAAACCGTCACCGTCGACATGGCCCCACCTCCCGTGTCGTACACGGTACGGGGCGTGACCGGAAACGGGGAGCCTCCCGGTGACATTTCCATCACCGGTGCCCCGGCCGGGGCACCGGTGTGGTGCGCGAGCGGTCAGCCGCCGAACGCGCCGCCCCGCAGCGCGGTGACGAACGCGGCCCAGCCCGGCGGGCTCACCGCGAGCGCCGGCCCCTCCGGGTCCTTCGAGTCGCGTACGCCCACCACGCCGTGCGCGGCGACCACGTTCGTGGCCACCTCGACGCAGAGACCCTGATCGTTCGAGCGGCTGCTGGTGCGCCAGACGGCACCGGTCAACTCGGTCATGCTCGGTCCTTCCTGTTCGGCTTCCGCGGGTACGCCCCCCGCCCCGGCACCACCGGCGGCTCCGGTTCGACCGGGAGCCGCCGTCCGGGACGTACGTGATCCGGAGCGATCAACGCCGAAGGAAACGGCCCCGGTCGCACATCAGGTGCGACCGGGGCCGGTTCGGAAGGTCGGATGTCAGCGGGCCGGGAGGATCGTCCCGGTGACCTCGCCCAACGCGACGGTGGTGCCGTCCGGTCCGGGCGCGGTGGCGGTGATCGTCACCGTGTCGCCGTCCTCCAGGAACGTCCGCTCGCTGCCGTCGGCGAACTTGACCGGCTCGGACCCGCCCCAGGTCAGCTCCAGGAACGATCCGACCTGGCCGCGCTCCGGGCCGGAGACGGTGCCGGAGGCGTAGAGGTCGCCGGTACGCAGCGATGCGCCGTTGACGGTGAGGTGCGCGAGCTGCTGGGCCGGGGTCCAGTACATGCCGGCGAACGGCGGCTCGGCGACCCGCTCGCCGTTCCACTCGACCGACAGCGTCAGGTCCAGCCCGAGGTGCGGGGTGTCGCGCAGGTAGTCCTGCACCGGCGGGTCCTGGTCCGGCGCGGGCACGAACGCGTCGGCCAGCGCCTCCAGCGGGGTCACCCACGCCGAGACGGAGGTGGCGAACGACTTGCCGAGGAACGGTCCGAGCGGCTGGTACTCCCACGCCTGGATGTCCCGGGCCGACCAGTCGTTGACGAGCACCACGCCGAAGACGTGGTCGGCGAAGTCGGCCACCGGCACCCGCTCGCCGAGCCGGCTCGGCACGCCCACCACGAAGCCCACCTCGGCCTCGATGTCCAGCCGGACCGAGGCGCCGGTGGTGGGGCCCTGCGCGCTGGCCCGCTGGCCGGTCGGGCGGATCACCGGCGTGCCGGAGACGACCACCGTGCCGGCCCGGCCGTGGTAGCCGATCGGCACGTGCTTCCAGTTCGGCAGCAGCGGCGGCTGCCCGGGCCGGAAGATCTGCCCGACGTTCGAGGCGTGGTGCTCGGAGGAGTAGAAGTCGACGTAGTCGGCCACCTCGAACGGCAGCGCCATCTCGACCTCGCGCAGCGGCACCAGCAGCGGCTCGACCGCCGCCCGGTGCTCCGGCTCGGTGAGCAGCTCGACAAGCCGCTGCCGGACCGCCGTCCACTGCGGGCGGCCGAGCGCCATGAAGGCGTTGAGCGCCGGCTCACCGAGCGCGCCGCCGGCCAGCACCAGACCGGCCGCCTCCGCGCCCGCGAGGTCCAGCGCGAAGTCACCGATGCGGACACCGACGCGCGGCTCGCCCTCGCCGTGCCGGAACACGCCGTACGGCAGGTTCGTCACCCCGTACGGCGACCCCGCCACACCCGGAACCCAGGTCATGCCGTGCCGACTGGGCATGCCCTCACGGCCCTCGCTCCGCTCGGTGCGTTCGCTCATGCCGTACCCGCCGGGCATGCCCTCACGGCCCTCGCTCCGCTCGGTGCGTTCGCTCATGCCTCGTAGCCTCCGTTCACCAGCCCCAGCCGGATCAGATCGGTAAGTGGTTCGGCGATGCTGCACGAGCCGTACCCGACCCACAGCGGGCGCTCGGCGTCGCGGTGCGCCCGGACCGGCTCGACCACGCGTACCGGGTCGGTGGCGGCGAGCAGCTCGGCCACGCCGTCCACCTCCGTGCCCCCGACGGCGGCGAGCGTGGCGCCCAGCACGTTGACGAAACCGTGGTGGTTGAAGCCGGTCTCCGGGTCGCGGTGCCGGATCGCGTGGTGCAGCCCGGCGGTGAGCTTGAACGGCAGCTTACGGTCCCGGCACGCGCAGATCACCGCGGCCAGCTCGACCGGGGTGGGGAACAGCTCGGCGGCGAGCCCGCCGGTACGGAACTTGGCCGCCACCGGCAGCCCGCCGGCGCGCGCCTCGGCGAGCGTGTCGAGCGCGCCCATCAGCCCGAAGGTCAGCGGGACCTCCGCGTACACGGCCGCGCCGTCGAGCCGGTCGGAGAGCGCGAGCAGCTCGGCCAGCCCTGGTTGCGGGTCCTCGCCGCGCTTGGCGACCGGCGCCTCGATCTGCCGGGCGGTCATCCCGTCCGGCACGAGCGCTTCCAGCGCCTGCGGGAGCTGGTCCAGGCCGGTGTCGCCGATCAGCCCGATCACCAGGCCCTCGGCCGGGTCCACCAGGCCGCTCAGCGACCCGCGCTGGATCTCCGAGGCGGGCAGCAGCAGCGGGCCGACCATGTCGGCGTACCAGGCGGCGCGGTGGGTGCGGTGCGCGGTCACCGCGTCGGGCAGCGCGGCGTTGCCGGGCGGGAAGACCGCGGCGTCGTCCACCAGGCCGGAGAGGAGGCGGGGCACCTGCGTTGACACGAGACAAGAATGTACGGGACGCTACGAGGAACGGACAACAGCGTCCGATTATCGGACGCTACCGGCCGGAGAACGGGACATATCGGGAGGCGAGATGCCGTACTACCGCAGCGTCGGCGACGTGCCGCGCAAGCGCCACACCCAGTTCCGCCAGCCCGACGGCACGCTCTACGCGGAGGAACTGGTCGGCCAGGAGGGCTTCTCCTCCGACTCGTCGCTGCTCTACCACCGGCACGCGCCGACCGCGATCCTCGCCGCCGAGGAGTACGCCCCGCCCACCGTCACCCGCGTGCCGAACCTGCCGCTCAAACCGCGCCACCTGCGCACACACAAGCTCGACGGCGCCGGCGCGGACCCGGTGCTCGGCCGGCAGTACCTGCTCGCCAACGACGACGTACGGATCGCGTACGTGCTCGCCGATCGCCCGTCGCCGCTGTTCCGCGACGCCACCGGCGACCACTGCCTCTATCTGGAGTCGGGCACCCTGCGGGTCGAGTCGCCGTTCGGCGTGCTCGACGCGGTGGCCGGCGACTACGTCGTCATCCCCACCTCGACCATCCACCGCCTGGTGCCCACCGGCGACGAGCCGACCCGCCTGCTCGCCGTCGAGGCCGCCGGCCACATCGGCCCGCCCAAGCGCTACCTCTCCGTACGCGGGCAGTTCCTGGAGCACGCGCCCTACTGCGAGCGCGACGTCCGGGGACCGGACACCCCGCTGCTGGTCGACGGCGAGGAGGTGGAGGTGCTGGTCAGGCACCGCCGCGGATGGACGAGGTACGTCTACGCCAACCACCCGTTCGACGTGGTGGGCTGGGACGGGCACATGTACCCGTGGGCGTTCTCCATCCACGACTTCGAGCCGATCACCGGGCGCATCCACCAGCCGCCGCCGGTCCACCAGACGTTCCAGGGCCCGAACTTCGTGATCTGCTCGTTCGTGCCCCGCAAGGTGGACTATCACCCGGCCGCCATCCCGGTGCCGTACAACCACCACAACGTCGACTCCGACGAGATGCTGTTCTACACCGGCGGCAACTACGAGGCCCGGCGCGGCTCCGGCATCGAGCAGGGTTCGATCTCGCTGCACCCGTCCGGCTTCACCCACGGCCCGCAGCCGGGCGCGGCCGAGCGGTCGATCGGTGCGGAGTTCTTCGACGAGCTGGCGGTCATGGTGGACACGTTCCGCCCGCTCGACCTCTGCGACGCGGCCGCCGTCTGCGAGGACGACGGCTACGCCTGGACCTGGGCGCGCAAGTCCTGACGTACGCGAGAAGGGGCCGCGCCCGGCACGGACGCGGCTCCTTCGCACGCGGTCGTCAGAACGTGGACGCGTCGATGACGAAGCGGTAGCGCACGTCGGAGGCGAGCACCCGCTCGTACGCCTCGTTGATCTTCTCGGCTCCGATCACCTCGATCTCGGCGCCCAGCCCGTGCTCGGCGCAGAAGTCGAGCATCTCCTGGGTCTCCGCGATGCCACCGATGTTCGACCCGGCGAACGACCGCCGGGCCGGGATCAGCGAGAACGCGTGCACCGACAGCGGCTTCTCCGGCGCGCCCACGTTGACCAGCGTCCCGTCCACCGCCAGCAGCCGCAGGTACGCGTCCATGTCGAGGGTCGCACTCACCGTGTTGATGATCAGGTCGAACGAGCCGGCCAGCTCACGGAACGTCTCCTCGTCGGAGGTCGCGTAGTAGTTGTCGGCTCCGAGCCGCAGCCCGTCCTCCCGCTTCTTCAGCGACTGGGACAGCACGGTCACCTCGGCGCCCATGGCGTGGGCCAGCTTCACGGCCATGTGGCCGAGGCCGCCCATGCCGATCACGGCCACCCGGCGGCCCGGCCCGGCGTTCCAGTGACGCAGCGGCGAGTACGTGGTGATCCCGGCGCAGAGCAGCGGCGCGGCGGCGTCCAGCTCGATGCCGTCCGGGATGCGCAGCACGAAGGCCTCGGCGACCACGATGGCCTGCGAGTAGCCGCCCTGGGTCGGCTCGCCGTCCCGGCCCACCCCGCCGTACGTGCCGGTGCTGCCCTTCAGGCAGTACTGCTCCAGGCCCTTGCGGCAGTTGTCGCACTCCCGGCAGGAGTCGACCAGGCAGCCGACGCCGACTCGATCGCCGACGGCGAACTTCGTGACCGCGGAGCCGACCTCGCGCACCACGCCCGCGATCTCGTGACCCACCACGATCGGGTAGGGGGTGGGGCCCCACTCGCTGCGCGCGGTGTGGATGTCGGAGTGGCAGATGCCGGAGAACCTGATGTCGATGAGAACGTCGTCCGGTCCGAGATCGCGCCGCTCGATCGTGGTCGGGGCGAGCGGTTCGGTCGCGGACGTCGCCGCGTAGGCGTTGACGGTGAGCACTGATTCCCGCTTCCTTCAGCCGGTGTTTCCGGTCCTCCTACCCTCTCACCGGCGAGCGAACGCGGTGAATCCGGCCACCACCGACGCGGTGATCGCCCCGACCAGCGGCCACGGGCCGCCGACCAGCGCGTACGCGAGCAGCAGCACCACAGCGGCGGCGGCCGCGTAGACCGGCACGACCAGGCCGCGCGACATCGCCTCCCGCAGGCCGGGCCGCCACGTCGCCGGGCGCCGCAGCAGCACCGCCACCCCGGCCACCGCCAGCACCGCGAACAGCCGGGACGCGCCCGGCGAGGCCGGGGCCAGCGCGGCTACCAGCACGCTCGCGAACAGGGACAACCCGGCCACCGACAGCAGGAGGCGCCGGATGCCGGCGTCCACGGTCCGGACCGGGTCGGGACGGGCCACCGGCAGGTCGGCCATCGCGGTCAGGTGTTCCAGCGTCTCGGCGTACCGGCGTCGTTCCAGCCGGGCCACGCCCACGTCCTGCCCGGCGTCGCCCAGCTCCGGTTCCAGCCGCAGCGCCTCCCGGTAGGCCCGCTCGGCCAGGTCGAACAGTTGCAGCCGCACCGCGACCAGGCCGAGCACCAAATGCGCCTCCGGCTCGTCCGGCGACAGCTCCACCCCGCGCCATGCCGCGTCCAGCGCCGCCTGCCCGTTGCGCGACGCGGAGAGGAGGGCGGCGGCACTGCGCTGCGCGTACGCGTCGCCCGGCGCACGCGCCAGGATCTCGTCGGCGGTCGCCGCGGCGTCCTTCCAGCGTTCGAGGTCGAGCAGCGCGAACCCGCGCGCCACGAGCGCCGGCACCGCCGCGGGCCCGGCGGCCGCCTTCTCCACGGCGGCCTCGGCGGCGGCGAGCGCCTCGGCCGGCCGGCCGGCGGCCAGGTGCATCCGGGCCAGCATGGTCAACGCGGGCAGGTGCGCCGGCTCGGTCGCGATCAGCGCGGTGAGTTCGGCGATCCCCTCGTCGTAGCGCCCCAGCTCGGCGAGCAAATGGGCGCGTTGCAGGTAGCCGTCGGCGGCGGACTGGTCGGGAGCGGCGTCACTCGGCATCCCGGCGAGCGTATCCGCCCGGCCCCACCGCGCGCCGAGGGTGCCCGGCGTCAGGCACTCCGGCAGGACGCGCCCGCCCGGCCGCCGCAGGTCCCCAGACTGCACCACCGGCGCAGCCCGCTCTCGTCCAGGAACAACCACCCGCACCGCCGATCCGGGCAGACCCGCACCGTGAACCGGGCCGGGTCGGCGAGCAGCTGCGCGCCGCTGAACGCGGCGGCGTGCACCGGCAGCCGCAGCCCGGCCGCCAGGTCCGGCCACCAGCGACCGCGTCCGTCGGCCTCACGCCGGAAGACGAGCGTACGGGCGGCGGCCTCCGCGGCCCGGGCGACCTTCTCGAAGGCCGGGCCGTCGTCCGGGTCGACCAGGCTGGCGTAGAGCGCGGCGCGGAGCGTACGGGCCTCGTCGAGCACCGCCTCCGCCGCTTTCGGGTCACGGCGGGCGAGGTGCAGCAGGCGGTTCGTCGAGACCTCGTCCACCAGCCCGACGTGGCCGGCCCAGACGGCAAGGGTCCGGTAGCCGCGCAGCCACTCGGCGCCGGGCAGCGGGGGCTCGTACCCCCATCCGGCGAGGGTGTTGCAGAAGTCCAGGGCCGGATGGCCGCCGACGCTCCACGGCAGGCTCTCGTCACCGACCCGGATCTCGTGCATCGGCCGGTCGACCCGGTCCAGCCGGTCGTCGCCCGCGAGCACCCGGCGCTGCACCTCCCGGAGCCGGGGCCCCGGCTCGACGCCGAAGTCGGCCACGAGCAGTTCCCGGGTGGCGCGGTAGAGGCGCAGCGCGTCGGCCCGCCGGGCGCCCCGGTACAGGGCGGTCATCAGGACCGCCACGAGGTGTTCCCGCGTCGGGTGCTGGGCGGCCAGCGGCATCAGTTCGGCGACCGCCCGCGTGTGCTGGCCCAGCGCCAGCTGCGCTTCGGCCCGCAGTTCCACGGCCACCAGGCGAAGCTCCTCGACCGTGCCGAGCAGCCGGTCCCGCAGCTCGTCGTCCGCCGCGTCGGCGAGCAACGGCCCGCGCCAGAGGGCCAGCGCCCGGTCGAGCGACCGCACCCGCTCGGTGGGATCGGCGGCTCTCCCGGCCGCCCGGACCAGGTCGGCGAACTCGTCGACGTCGACCCGGTGCCCGTCCTCCTCGACCACGTAGCCCTCGCCCCGGGTGCTGATCCGCACCCCGTACGGGTTGAGCGAGCCCCGCAGCCGCCCGATGTACGTCTGCACCGCGCTCCGGGCCGTGGCCGGCGGCCGGCCGTTCCAGAGCAGGTCGATGAGGCGATCGGTCGGCACCACCCGGCCCACGTCGAGCAGCAGCACCCCGAGCAGGCAACGCTCCTGGCGCCGGCTGCCGACCTCGACCGGCCGGCCGTCGTGGCGGGCCTCGAACGGCCCGAGCAGGCGGAACTCCATACCGAACAGGATGTCCCGGCCCGTGCTCAGGGTTGTCGTCCGGCGGTGATCGCGTGGTGAGGAACCCGGCCGGCCGGGTCCGCCCGCTCGACGGCTGCCGCTCGACGCGGTGAGCCGGTGGTGATCCGGCCCGGTGATGCTCGCCGCCCGGACCAGCGACGGATGGAGTGGAACATGCGGTTCAGGATGAGTATCGCGGTGGCGAGCGTCGTGGCGGCGGCGGTCGCGGCCCTGCCCGGCTCGGCGTCCGCCGCGCCGGAGCGGCATTCCGCCCCGGGCGCCTGGGAACCGGCGCCCCAGGCGCCGTTCGAGATGCCCGCGGGCGCGCGATGCGAGTTCGCGGTACGGGTCGAGCCGATCGTGGACGAGGTGCGGAAGCTGACGATCGAGACCTACCCGGACGGCACGCCGAAGCGGGAGTTGTTCACCGGCGCTCTGCTCAACCGGGTGACGAACCTGGAGACCGGCGCCACGTCCACGGCGGACGCGAGCGGCACCTCCCTCGTCGTCTACCGCACCGACGGCTCGATGACCTGGTACGTGACCGGGCCGGTGCTGCTCGGCTTCCGGGAGAACGCCGGCACGCTGCCGAAGGGCCTGTGGATCGTCGACGGCCAGTTCCGGGTGGAGTTCTCCCCCACCTTCGACAAGACCATCACGATGCTCCACGGCACGACCCACAACGTCTGCACCGACGTCGACTGATCCGCCGGACGCGGTGACCGGCGTCCCCGGTCACCGCGTCAGTCGGCCGGGGCCTCGTAGACCAGGGCCACCGCGATCCCGGCCAGTCCCTCCCCGCGCCCGGTGAAGCCCAGGCCGTCGGTGGTGGCCGCGGAGACCGTCACCGGCGCGCCGACCGCCTCGGAGAGCACCCGCTGCGCCTCCTCCCGACGCGGCCCGATCTTGGGGCGGTTGCCGACGACCTGCACCGACACGTTGCCGATCCGGAAGCCCGCCGCCCGTACCCGGCGTGCGCTCTCGGTCAGCAGCGCCACTCCCGACGCGCCCGCCCACTCGGGCTGGTCCACCCCGAAGTTAGCGCCCAGGTCACCGAGACCGGCGGCGGAGAGCAGGGCGTTGCAGGCGGCGTGCGCCGCCACGTCGGCGTCGGAGTGACCGGCCAGGCCGTCCTGGTCCGGCCAGTGCAGGCCCGCGACCCAGCAGGGCCGCCCGGCCGCGAAGGCGTGCACGTCGGTGCCGATGGCGACCCGAGGAACGATCATGACCAGAGGGTACGCGTCGCGCCTTGACGGCGGCCCGGGCTGTGGTCAGCTCTGGTTCTTGTAGGCCCCAGCAGGCTACGCCTCTATCCAGGTGCCGCCGTGGCGACGAAGCAAAGCCTGTGAGCTGTACGGTGGAGCGTCGCTCTGACCGGCGCGCCCAGATCTTGAACACCGGACGCGCCCACCCCAGCGCGCCGATCAACCATCGACCGAAGACTGGGATCCACGTTCCAGATCCCAGGAGCCGTGTAGATCTTGGCAGGAAACGGCCCCTATGGGGGCCACTTCTTCGTACCAAGATCTCGCAGCCGCGAGCCGCGCGCGGCTCGTCAGGCGCCTGTGGTCAGCAGGTGTTCGGCCAGGGCCAGGTCGAACGGACGGGTGATCTTCAGGGCCAGCTCGGAGCCGGGTACGCAGGTCACCGCGATCCCCTGCTTCTCGACCAGCCCGGCGTCGTCGGTGAGCGCGTCAGCCGCCGACCTGTGGGCCGCGACCAGCACCGGCCGGCGGAAGCCCTGCGGCGTCTGCACCGCGCGCAGCGCGGACCTGTCGACGGTGCCGAGGACCCGCTCGGTCGCGTCGACCTCTTTGATCGTGTCGACCACCGGAAGCACCGGGATCACCGCGTCGTGCCCGTCGCGGACCGCCGCGGCCACCGACTCGACCAGGTGGGGCGGGGTGAGCGCGCGGGCCGCGTCGTGCACCAGGACGATCTCCGGACCGGCGGGTACGGCCGCGAGGGCCGCCGCCACCGACGCCTGGCGTTCGGCGCCACCGGGCACCACAGTCACCGGGGCCACGTGGGCGAGCATCGCGCGTACCGCCTCGACCTCGGTGGCCGGCGCGGCCACCACGATCGTGTGCACCGAGGGCGCGGCGGCGATCCGGCGGACCGCGTGCATCAGCAGCGGCTCGCCGGCGAGCAACCGGAGTGCCTTCGGGGCGCCGGGTCCGAGGCGTACCCCGGCACCGGCCGCCGGAACGAGGACCGCGACGTCACCGCGCGGATTGAGCTGCGCGGTCACGTCGCGGTCCTCGGATTCGTTCGCTGCGGGGTGGGTAGAGGCAGAGGCGTGGATCAGGCCTCGGTCAGCACCTTGTCGAGCAGCGTCTCGGCCTCGTCCTTGGTGCTCTTCTCCGCCAGCGCGACCTCGCCGACGAGGATGTCACGAGCCTTGGCGAGCATCCGCTTCTCGCCCGCCGACAGGCCCCGCTCCCGCTCCCGGCGCCACAGGTCGCGGACGACCTCGGCCACCTTCAGCGGGTTACCGGAGGCCAGCTTCTCCAGATTCGCCTTGTAACGCCGCGACCAGTTGGTCGGCTCCTCGGTGTGCGGTGCACGGAGCACGTCGAAGACCTTGCCCAGGCCCTCTTCGCCAACCACTTCACGCACACCCACGATCTCGGCGTTCTCGGCGGGCACCCGGACCGTCAGGTCACCCTGCGCGACCCTCAGGACGAGGTATTCCCTGGGCTCGCCCTTGATGACCCGAGTCTCGATTGCCTCGATGAGTGCGGCCCCGTGGTGGGGGTAAACAACGGTCTCGCCGACACTGAAAACCATAGGTTCGAAACCCCTTTCGCTGTGTCTAGGGTAACACGCTCAGGCACCGATGTCTCACCGCTGTCCTGATCGTTGGCGCAGCTCAGGGGCCCTGTGAGAGGTACTTCTTCGGCTTGACAGGCGGTCAAACCGATGCTTTCGACACGCTCCGTGAGGAACACGTGACAACCCGGTAACGGGTGACGGGAGCGTCCAGATCTAGGGCAATGCGCTCCTTCCATGGTAGCTCCGCAAGTCCGTCCGCGCCCAGGTGTGGCGTTACGGCGGCCGGTGCGGGACGCTGGGAACGGACGCGACGTCCGCTCACCGAGACGTTCCTGGGGGTCCGATGGGCGTGCCTGACGCTGACGGCCAGGGGCCGCCGGACGGGCTGCCCGGCCTGCCCCCGGAGTGGGGCCGGGTGGTCGTCCCGGACGACGCCTCGGCGCTCGCCGACGAGGCCCGGCAGATCCGCCGCGAGCTGCGTCGCGCCCGGCAGGACACCAGCCGGCGTACCGGTCCGGCCCGACTCGGGCTGCCGGCGCTGATCCTGCTCGTGTCGGTGCTGGTCACGCTCGCCGGGCTGGCCGCCGTCACCTGGCCGCGTACCACCCGGTCCGGCGCGCCGACGGTGCTTCCCCGCTCGACCACCGCGCCGCAACCGGTCGGCCCGCTGCCCGCGCTGGACCTGGTCGGGGCGGACGACACGCCGGTACCGCTGCGCAGCCTGCTGCCCGCCATGATCATTCTGGTCGACGCCTGCACCTGCGCCGAACAGGTCGGCACCGCCGCACGCGCCGCCCCGCCCGGCGTCACGGTGGTCACCGTGACCGAGGGCCGCAGCGCCGGACCCGCGAGCGTCCCCGGCGTACGCCCGCTCGGCGACCCGGCCGGCGGCCTGCGCTCCTACCTGCACCTGTCGCCCCACCCCGGCACCGCCGCGGCGCTGCTCGTGGACCGGCAGGGCTCGCTGGTCCGGGTGGTGCCGGAACTGGGCCCGCTGTCGGACTACGGCGCCGACCTGGCCCGGCTGAGCGGCTGAGACCCTCGCCCGAGGGTGGCGCGACAGCGGTCAGTAGAGCGCCTCGAGCCGGGCGTCCAGCTCGGCCCGGCCGCGTACACCGGTGAACCGCACCAGCACCGGTGCGCCCGTGCCACCCAGCAAGGGCAGCTCCAGTCGCCCGCCGCACCGGAGGAACCGGCGTGCGTCGCCGGACCCGGCACCGGAGAGCTGCACGGCGACCGCCCCGTCCCCGGAGCAGCTCACCGTCAGCCGGTAGTCGTCGCCCCGCGAGGGATTCACCTGCCGTACGACGGGCGGCCCGTCCGGCGTCAGTGCGGACGTCTCCCGCCACACCACGTGCGACACCTGGAGCACACGTGCCGTGCCGTCCCCCTCCACCCGCATCACCACCGACCGGTCCGGCGACGTGGCCGGCGCACGGCGTGCCCTGGGCGTCGGATCACGCTCCGGGCGGGCCGGCCAGGCGTCACCGGTCGACGGGTCGACCCGCCAGGTGCGGGAGATGGGTTCGGCGCTCGCGGACAGCGCCGGCACTGCCGTGGTCGCACCCGGCTCCGGTGCCGCCGACCGCCACCAGGCCGCGCCGGCCGCCAGCGCCAGGACGGTCAGGACGGTCAGCAGCACCCGTCCGTTCCGCTCGTCGGAGGCCATGACGGCAGCGTATCCGCGCGGCCCCGGCGGGGCGAGCCGTCAGCCCACCCGTTCCAGCAGCACCGCGTAGAGCGTCAGGCCCGGGCCGAACGCGAGCATCACCACCCGGCGCGGCGGTGACGGCTCCGTACGCCACAGCCGGTCCAGGATCAGCAGCACCGTCGGGGACGAGCAGTTGCCGTGGTCGGCGAGCGTCCCCCGGGACGCGGCGAGCCCGTCCGGCGGCAGCGCCAGCTCACGCTCCACCACGTTGAGGATTCGCGGCCCGCCCGGGTGCACCGCCCAGCCGTCCACGTCGGAACGCGCGCATCCGTGCCGCGCCAGCAGGTCGTCGACCAGCGTCCGTACGTGCCGGGAGAGGACCTGCGGCACCTTCGGCGACAGCCCCATCCGGAAACCGGTGTCGGTGACGTCCCAGGTCATGTGGTCGGCAGTGGACGTGTCGGTGACCGAGGTGACCTCGCGCAGCGCGTACCCCCGGCCACCGGGGACGACCACGGCGGCGACCGCGGCGTCCGAGAACAGCGCGTGGGAGACGATCTGCTGGGTGTCCACCCGGGCACCCGGCGGCTGGATGTGCAGGCTGGTCAGCTCCGCGCAGAGCAGCAGCGCGGGCCGCCCGCGGGCGGTGACGAAGTCGCTCGCCGCGCCCAGCCCGGGCAGGGCCGCGTAGCAGCCCATGTGCCCGACGAACATGCGCTGGGTGCTCGGGGACATCCCCAGGTCCCGGGCGAGCAGGATGTCCAGGCCCGGGGTGGCGTACCCGGTGCACGAGCAGACGATGAACAGCCCGACGTCGGCGGCGTCCAGGCCGGCGGCGGTGAGGGCCCGGCTGACCGCCTCCTTGCCCAGCGGCAGCGCCTCGACCTGGTAGCGGCGCATCCGGCGCTCGGTCGGCCACTCCGAGACGTCCTCCAGCAGCGGGTTGACCGCCGCCTGCCGCCGGGTCACGCCCGAGTTCGCGAAGATCCGCTCGGCCAGCGCCCGGGTGTTTCCCTGGAAGTGCCCCGCGAAGAAGCCCGTCCACAGTTCGTCCTGCATCGCGGCCGGCGGTTGCGCCGTACCCAGACCCGCGATCACCGGTATGCCCACGTCCCCCACCCCTCGCCCTTCGCTCACTCCTCGCGCTCACCGTGCCGCCTTTCGTTCGCGACTGCGGAGCTCGCAAACCCGGCTCACTCCTCGCGCTCACCAACGAGGGAGCGCGCTGTCCCGGTCCGGGTCGCCGCCAAGTGCGGCGATGCCGAGCCAGTCGGCGCACACGTCGGACGTGGCCGGATGCAGCGAGCCGCAGCGGGCGTCCCGGTAGAGCCGCTCCAGCGGATGCCCGCGGCGGGTCGCCGACGTGCCCGCCGCCTCCAGCATGGAGGCCGCCACCTCGGCGGCGGTGGTGCCCGCCAGCAGCTTGGCCCGCCACACCCAGCGGTTCGTCTCCGCGTCGCCGGGCGCCTCGTCGACCCGGCGGGCCGCCTCGGCGACCACCAGTTCGGCGGCGGCGGTGGCCGCGTCGGCCCGGCCCAGGCGGGCCCGTACGGCGGGCAGGCCGGCGAGGTTGCGGGCGTTGAGGTGCTCGGCCGCGGCGTCGACGGCGGCCCGGGCCACGCCGACGTAGACCGCCGCGTAGCTCGCCACCAGCCAGTGCGGCATGAGCTGGGCGACGACCAGGGCCAGTCCTTCGACGCCGCCGAGCAGCCGGTCGGCCGGGACCGTCACGTCCAGGTGCACGTCGTGCGAGGAGGTGGCGCGCATACCGAGCGAGTCCCAGGTGGGCTCGACGGTGATCCCGTCCCCGGCAGGCACCAGGAACTGCGACACCACCGACTGGTCGGCGGCGCTTCGGGCGGCCACCAGGTAGCCGTCGGGGTGGCCGGCGCCGGAGCAGAACGTCTTGCTGCCCTTGATGTGCCAGCCGCCCTCGACCGGTTCGTAGACGGTGCTGAGCTGGGACAGCCGGGCGCCGGCGCCGCGTTCGCTCATCGCTACCGCGTACCAGGCGCCGTCGGCCGCCGCGCGCAGCAGCCGGTCCCGCGCCGCGAGCGCCTCCGCCGGTACGCCGAGCGCCTCGGCCAGTTCCTCGGTGACCGCGCCCAGCGCGCCGGTGACCGAGGCGTGCATGTTGAACACCAGCGCGGTCGCACCGTTGCCCCGGGCCAGTTCGGTGGCGACGGCGGCGTACTCGGCGAAGCTCGCGCCCGTGCCACCCAGTTCGGGCGGCACCATCAGGCCGAACAGCCCGGCCGCCCGCAGGTCCGCGAAGTCGTCCACGGGGAACGAGCCGTCCCGGTCGTGCTCGGCCGCGCGGGCGGCCAGTCGCGGCGCCAACCGGCGGGCCGCCTCCAGCGCGTGCACAGTCATGTCGCCCCCTCCTCGCGTCCTTTACCCCGGGCGGGCCCGGCTACCCGCCCCGGTGCCCCCAGCCCTGGTACAGCACCGCCGTCGACCGGGTCGGCACGATGCGCGGTTCCGTCCTGCCCGGACGGTCACCGGCGCCGCGCATGCGGCGCAGCAGCCAGGCCAGCGTGCCGCCCAGCTCGGGGCGGACCCCGCGCACCGTCAGCGACACGCCGTGCCGGGCGCACTCGGCGACCAGCGCACGGGCGTCGACGAACAACCGTGGATCGTGGATGCCGCGCGGCACCGTGGGCAGCCGTTCGCCCAGCTCGACCGCGACCAGCCGGGCCAGCAGCGTGTCGTTGAGCGTGTCCAGCACCAGCAGGCCGCCCGGGCGCAGCAGCCGGCACGCCTCGGCGACCGCACGCCGCCAGTCCGGCACGTGTTCCAGCAGTTCCCCGGCGGAGACCACAGCCGCGCAGCCGTCGGCCAGCGGCACCGCCGTCGCGTCGGCCTGGACCACCGTCACGCCGTGCGCGGCGGCCTGGTCGAGCGCGGAGCGCGTCAGGTCCACCCCGACGTGGCGGTAGCCCTTGCCGGCCAGGTGCGGCGCCAGCAGCCCGGCGCCGCAGCCCAGGTCGACGAGCAGATCGTCCGGCGTGGACGCCGCCGGAACCAGCGCCGCCCGGGCCCGGGCCAGCCAGTGCAGCATCGCGAACGCGCCGTCCGGCCGCCACCACTCACCGGCCAGGTCGTCGTACTGCCGCGGGTCGTTCGGCGGCAGCACCCGGTACGGAGTGGACACCGGCGACGCGTCGGGCATGCGTCGAGCGTGGCACGACTGCCCGGTAACGACCAGACTTCCCTTATGTCGACACGGGTGTTAGGGCTGGTCAGGGCGAGCCATCCGGAGCCCGCGGCGGCGGTCACCGTCGTCGCCGCGCTGCTCGCCGCCGGCGTCGGGCACTCCGCGGCGGGCGTCGCGGCGGTGGCGCTGACGGTGCTGGCCAGCCAGCTCGCGGTGGGGTGGAGCAACGACCTGATCGACGCCGAGCGGGACGCGGCGGTGGGGCGTACCGACAAACCGGTGACCACCGGCGAGGTCGCCCGGCCGACGCTGGCCCGGGCCACCGCGGTGGCCGCTGTCGCCGTGCCGGTCCTGGCGCTGGCCGGCGGCCCGGCAGCGGCGGCCTGCGCGACGTTGGGCCTGGTCTCCGCGCTGCTCTACAACCGGCCGCTGAAGTCGACGCCGGTGTCGGTGCTGCCCTACGCGGTCTCGTTCGGCGCGCTGCCCGCGTTCGTGGTGCTGGCGCTGCCCGGCTCGCCGGTGCCCCCGGCCTGGCTGGTGGCCGCGGCCGCGCTGCTCGGCGCCGGCGCGCACTTCGCCAACGTGCTGCCCGACCTGGCCGACGACGCCCGGACCGGGGTACGCGGCCTGCCGCACCGGTTCGGGCCGGTCGGCAGCCGGCTGGCCGCCGCCGGGCTGCTGCTCGCGGCCACCGTCGCGCTGGTCCTCGGGCCGCCCGGGCCGCCGTCGTGGACCGGCATGTCGGCGGTCGCCGCCGCCGTCGCCGTGCCGGCGGTCGGCTGGTACGCGGGACGCGCGACCGCCGGACGCTCGGCGACCGCCTTCCGGGCGGTGCTGGTGGTGGCGCTCATCGATGTGGTGCTGCTGGTGACGAGCGGCCGGCTGGTCTGAGGAGTCCCCTCCGAGGTGGCATTGCCGGGTCCGCGTGCGGGCCTCGATCAGCTCCAACTACCCTGGAGCGCGGTCTGCGCGGGTATGGCCACCCCGTGCCCGGTGGTCGACCGGGCGGGGATCGTGACGAGGAGGACCGACGTGACGCGCTCGATCAGGGGTTCCCGGGGGCCGGCCCTGCTGCTGGCCGGCACGGCGGCGGCGAGCCTGCTGCTGTCCGGGTGCGGCGCCGGGCAGATTTCCGAGACCGCCAACAAGATCCCGTCGGTACAGGGCGTCAACGTCCAGACCTCCGACAACCTCTACAAGGTGCGCGGGCTCTACGTGCAGTTCCCGGGCCCGAAGGGCTACGAGGCCGGGTCGAACGCGCCGGTCAACGTGGTGATCTACAACGACAGCGAGAAGCCGGTGACCGTGACGGTCACCACCGACAGCGCGCGGGAGATCGTGCTCACCGGTTCCGGCGCGGGTGAGAGCGGCGCTGCCACGCCGACCGGCTCGCCCACCGAGCCGGCCACCTCCTCGCCGACCGCCACCGACCCGAGCGCGTCGCCGAGCCAGTCGCTGGAGGTGACCGGGTCGCCGTCGGCCAGCCCGTCGCCGAGCGAGAGCGAGTCCGCGCCCGCCGGCCAGCCGGCCCGGATCGAGATCCCGGCGCTCAGCTACGCCCAGCTCAACGCCGGCAACCCGCGGTTCCTCCAGCTCGTCGGCCTGAACGAGAAGCTGCTCGTCGGCCAGCAGGTCAACCTGACCTTCGACTTCGGCGACGGCAAGGTCGTCAAGACCCCGGCGCCGATCGGCATCCCGCTGACCCCGGAGGCCACGCCGTCGAAGATCGTGAACCCGCGTGAGCACGCCGGTGAGGACGGCGGCGCCGAGGGCGGCCACTGACCTCCGTACTTCCTCCGTCGGCACCGCCGCCGTGGCCAGCGCCACGTCGGCGGTGTCGCCGTTTCGGGTGGGCTTTCGTCGTACGGGCCGGTTAGCGTCCGGTGGTGACCACGCCCCGATCGACCTCCTCCCGTGCCGGCGCCGGCCGCGGTCGCGCCGCGACCCGCGAACCCCGCCCGGCCTACGAGTGCGACGCCTGCGGTCACCAGCCCCCGAAGTGGGTGGGCCGGTGCCCCGAGTGCGGCGAGTGGGGTTCGGTGGTCGAGTGCACGGTCACCGGCCCGGTGGTCTCCGGCCGGGTGGTCAGCTCACGGATGCCGGCCGAGCCGGCCCGGCCGATCGCCACGATCAGCGCCGCGCCCGCCCGGGCCCGTCCCACCGGCGTCAGCGAGCTCGACCGGGTGCTCGGCGGCGGGCTGGTCCCCGGCGCGGTGGTGCTGCTCGCCGGTGAGCCCGGCGTGGGCAAGTCGACGCTGCTGCTCGACGTGGCCCAGCAGTGGGCGGCCGGAGCCGGCAGCCCGTCACTGGTGGTCAGCGGTGAGGAGTCGGTCAGCCAGGTGCGGCTGCGCGCCGAGCGGATGGGCACCCTGCACGACCAGCTCTACCTGGCCGCCGAGAGCGACCTGTCGGCGGTGCTCGGCCACCTCGACGCGGTCAAGCCGGGGCTGCTGGTGCTCGACTCGGTGCAGACCATCTCGACCACCGGCACCGAGGGCGTGCCCGGCGGTGTCACCCAGGTCCGCGCGGTCACCGCCGCCCTGGTCGCGGTGGCCAAGGAGCGCGGCGTCGCCACCGTGCTGGTCGGGCACGTCACCAAGGACGGCCAGGTCGCCGGTCCCCGGGTGCTGGAGCACCTGGTCGACGTGGTGCTGCACTTCGAGGGCGACAAGCACTCCTCGCTGCGGATGGTGCGCGGCGTGAAGAACCGGTTCGGCGCGGCCGACGAGGTGGGCTGCTTCGAGATGCACGAGGGCGGCATCAGCAGCCTGGCCGACCCGTCCGGCCTGTTCCTGACCCGCTACTCCGAACCGGTGCCGGGCACCTGCGTGACGGTGGCGATGGAGGGGCGCCGGGCGCTGGTGACCGAGGTGCAGGCGCTGATCGGGGCGACGGTGGCCGGCTCGCCCCGGCGTACCGTCTCCGGCCTCGACAGCGCCCGGCTCGCCATGGTCCTCGCGGTGCTCCAGCGCCGCACCGAGCGGCTCACGCTGCACGACCGGGAGGTCTTCGCCGCCACCGTCGGCGGCATCCGGGTGGTGGAGCCGGCGGCCGATCTGGCCGTGGCGCTCGCGGTCGCCTCGGGCGGGCTCAACCTGGCGCTCAACCCCCACCTGGTGGCCATCGGCGAGGTCGGGCTCACCGGCGAGGTCCGCCGTGTCGGCGCGGTGCCCCGCCGGCTGGCCGAGGCCGCCCGGCTCGGTTTCCGGCTGGCCCTCGTGCCGCCCGGGTGCGGGCCCGAGAGCAGCGGCGCCGGGCCGGACAACATGCGGGTGATCGAGGTCACTGACGTGCGGGCCGCCCTCCAGGCGGCCGCGCGCGCGTCGGCGGAGTGACACGGCGGGATCCGCCGGGCGTTTCCGGGCAGGCCACGCAGCCCGCGACGAGCCGCCCGAGCCGGGCATCGTGACACATCACAGTAACCACGAGAGCACCCACCGCATGGCAGTCCGTAGACTGTGCCCGTGCCGATCGACCGCGATGCCACCAAGCCCGCAACGGCGACGCCGCACGCCCGTACCGGCGCCGTGAGCGGCAACCCCGCTCGTGCCATCAGCGTGAGCGTCAACGGAAGCGTCGGCGGCGGGGCCGGCGCCGATCCGCTGCGCGCCAACCTCGCCCTGATGGCTCCCGGCACCGCCCTGCGGGACGGCCTGGAGCGGATCCTGCGCGGCCGCACCGGCGCGCTGATCGTGCTCGGCTACGACAAGGTCGTCGAGCAGATCTGCACCGGCGGCTTCCCGATGGACGTGGAGTTCTCCGCCACCCGGGTCCGTGAGCTGTGCAAGATGGACGGCGCTGTGGTGCTCTCCAGCGACGGCAGCCGGATCGTGCAGGCCGGCGTGCACCTGATGCCCGACCCGTCCATCCCCACCGAGGAGTCCGGCACCCGGCACCGCACCGCCGAGCGGGTGGCCCGGCAGACCGGCTACCCGGTCATCTCGGTCAGCCAGTCGATGCGGATCATCAGCCTCTACGTCAACGGCCAGCGGCACGTGCTCGACGACTCGGCGGCCATCCTGTCCCGCGCCAACCAGGCGCTCGCCACGCTGGAGCGCTACAAGCTCCGGCTGGACGAGGTCTCCGGCACGCTCTCCGCGCTGGAGATCGAAGACCTCGTCACCGTCCGCGACGCGGTGGCTGTGGTGCAGCGCCTGGAGATGGTCCGGCGGATCGCCGACGAGATCGCCGGCTACGTGGTGGAGCTGGGCACCGACGGTCGCCTGCTGGCCCTCCAGCTCGACGAGCTGATGGCCGGCGTGGACGCCGACCGCACCCTGGTCATCCGCGACTACCTGCCGACCGGCCGCAAGTCACGCACGCTCGACGAGGCGCTCGTCGAGCTCGACCTGCTCAGCGCCACCGAACTCATCGACCTCGTGGCGGTGGCGAAGGCGATCGGCTACCCGTCCGCCTCCGACGCGCTCGACGCGGCGGTCAGCCCGCGCGGGTTCCGCCTGCTGGCGAAGGTGCCCCGGCTGCCGGTCGCCGTGGTCGACCGGCTGGTGGTGCACTTCGGCAGCCTCCAGCGGCTGCTCGGTGCGACAGTGGAAGACCTCCAAGCGGTCGAGGGCGTGGGCGACGCCCGCGCCCGCGGCGTCCGCGAGGGCCTGTCCCGGCTCGCCGAGGCGAGCATCCTCGAACGGTACGTCTGACCGACCGCTCAGCCGGTGACGGTCAGCTTGACCGGCTCGCTGAGCTTGGTGCCGACGCGGGCGAACACCTGGTACGCGCCGATCGCCGCGAAGTCGCCGTTCGCCAGCCCGCTCGCGCACCGGTTGTCCAGCCGGCCGTTCCAGCCCAGCTCGTAGGAGCGCTCGAAGTTCGGCGTGAACGACTGCACGTCCGACCCCTTGCCGGTACCGCACGTGTCGGACGACCAGATCTTCTCCGCCCCGGACTTGACGTACAGCTCCTGGAGGTCGGCGCCGACGTCCCGGCTGCACGTCCGGTTCGACACGTTCTTGACCTTCAGGCGCAACGTGACCACTGTGCCCCGCTGGGCGGTGGGCGGCACCGCCACCGGCGTCACCAGCAGCTCGGAGTCGGTGCAGGTGCCGTCGTCGGAGACCGGCTGACCGGTCGCGCCACCGTTGCCGGTGCCACCCCCGTTGTTCGCGCCCCCGCCGGTGTTCCCACCGTCACCGGTGGCGTCGCCGCCGGTGTTCGCGCCACCGCCGCCGGAGTCGCCCGCCGTCGGTGACGGGCTGCCCGTCCGAGGGGTCAGCACCGAGCCGGACGGGTCGGGCTGAGCCCCGGCGGAGCCGGTCGGGGACGGGTCCGTGCCCGGCGCTCCGGTGTTGCGGTCCGTACCGGTGCACGAATACAGCAGGACAATCAGGAAGAGCAGCCCTGCTCCGAGCACGACGGCACGACGCCGCCAGTACACGGCAGGGGGCAGGGGGCCGACCGTCAGACGCATGATGCGCCTACCGTAGCCGCGCGGCGCACGGCTCGGCGGTCCGACGCGCCGGGAACCCGCCGCCGTGCGGCCGCACCCGTCCACACAGGATTCCGAGCGCCACCGTCAGAGGTAGACCTTGCGCTGGTAGATCGCGTGCGCGCCGGCCACCCGGTCGAGGAACAGCAGCCCGGCGCAGTGGTCGATCTCGTGCTGGAGCGCACGCGCCTCGAAGCCGTCCGTCACCAGCCGGACCGGCTCGCCGCTGCCGGGAAGCGCGCCCTCGACCACCAGCCGGCTGGCCCGCTTCACGTCGCCGGTCAGGTCCGGCACCGACATGCAGCCCTCCCGCCCGGCCTTCCACCGGGACGCCTCCACCACACGGGCGTTGCAGAGCACGAACGTGCCGTGCACGGTGACCGCCTTCGGATGCCCCGTGACGTCCACCGCGAACACCTGCGCGCTCACCCCGACCTGCGGCGCCGCCAGTCCCACGCACCCGGGCGATACGCGCATCGTCGCCACCAGGTCGGCGGCGAGGCGCACCACCTCGGCAGATGTGGGGTCGACCTCCGGGCCGGGTCGACTCAGCACCGGCTCCGGCGCGGTGACCACCGGGCGTACCGCGCCGGGGACGCCGAGCTTCTCCGGTGTCCAGCCGCCCAGGCCCGCGTACTCCGGCCCGGTCACAGCAGGTCCGTGTCCGCCGGGCGGAGGCTGACCCCCACGCCCAGCTCTGCCGCGACGCGGGTGAGCCGGCCGGCCACCTCGTCCGACACACCGGGCGGCAGCTCGACCTCGGCGACCACCACGTAGAGCGAACCGGTGAGCCGGGTGCTCAGGTCGGTCACGTTCCCGCCCGCGTCGGTGAGCACCCGGGTCATCGCCGCGACGATGCCCATCCGGTCGGCGCCGTGCACCGCCAGCACGTACGGCTCCCCGGTGGGCTCGCTGCCGGCGTCGGGCGTGACCGCGCGTACGGTCGCCAGCAGGTGCCCGTCGGCGGCGAGCGGGGCCAGCGCGGCCTCGACATCGGCGGCGGCCGGGCCCACGCAGATCAGCGTCATCGCGAAGTGTCCACGCAGCCGGGTCATCGTCGAGTCGGTGAGGTTCGCGCCCAGCCGGGCGAGGACCTCCGCGACGTCGGCAACGATGCCCGGCCGGTCCCGGCCGATGACGGTGATCGCGAGCTCGTTCATTCGGACATTCTGCCCCGTCGTCCATGATCGATCGCGCCCGGCCACCCGGCCCGCCCAACCTGCGGGAAAGACCGCCGTGACATGATCGACGGCGCGATGTCCGATCCCACATTCGCCACCCAGGTCAGCCGGTGGTACGAGCGCAACGCCCGCGACCTGCCCTGGCGCAAGCCCGGCATCGGCGCCTGGGCGATCCTGGTCAGCGAGGTCATGCTCCAGCAGACCCCTGTGGTCCGGGTGGTGCCCGCCTTCGAGGCGTGGCTGGCCCGCTGGCCGGAGCCGCGCGCGCTCGCCGAGGACACTCCGGCCGAGGCGATCCGGATGTGGGGACGGCTCGGCTACCCGCGCCGGGCGGTACGCCTGCGCGAGTGTGCGGTCGCGATCGTGGAGCGCCACGGCGGCGTGGTGCCCGACCGGCTCGACCAGTTGCTGGCACTACCGGGCGTCGGCACGTACACGGCCCGCGCGGTCGCCGCTTTCGCGTACGGGCAGCGGCACCCGGTGGTGGACACGAACGTGCGGCGCGTGGTGTGCCGGGCGATCGCCGGTGAACCCGACGCCGGCCCCACCACCCGCCCTGCCGACCTGGTCGCCACCGAGGAACTGCTGCCGGTCGAACCAGCCGCCGCAGCGCTGGCCAGCGCCGCGTTCATGGAACTCGGCGCTGTCGTCTGCACGGCCCGCGCGCCGCGCTGCGCGATCTGCCCGGTCGAGTCGAGCTGCGCCTGGCGGGCCTCCGGGCAGGCCGCGCCCACCGGACCGACCCGTCGGCCGCAGCGCTACGCCGGCACCGACCGGCAGGTACGCGGACTACTGCTCGCGGTGCTGCGGGAGTCCACCGGCCCGGTGCCGCACCAGCGGCTGGACCAGGTCTGGCACGACGACGTGCAGCGGGCCCGCGCACTGGCCGGCCTGGTCACGGACGGCCTGGTGGAGCCGGTCGGCGAGGAGTCGTTCCGCCTGGCCGGCGACGGCCCTGCCGTCCCCCTCCCC
>NZ_WBKS01000011.1:0-79710 GCF_008868145.1 Micromonospora sp. AMSO1212t | reverse complement strand
CCACCACGCCGCCGCCGAGCGGTGACGCCTGCGCCGCCACCTACCGCACCACGAACTCCTGGTCGGGCGGCTTCCAGGCCGAGGTGACCGTCACCGCCGGCGCCGCGGCGCTCAACGGCTGGTCGGTGCGATGGAACCTGGCCGGTGGCCAGAGCATCAACCAGGTCTGGAGCGGCACGCTGAGCACCAGCGGCTCCACCGCGACCGTCAGCAACGCCGCGTACAACGGCTCCGTGCCCGCGTCCGGCTCCACCACGTTCGGCTTCATCGCCAACGGCTCGCCGACCATCCCCTCCCTGACCTGCACCAGCCCGTGAGAGGAGCAGCAATGCGTACCAGAACGAGGAGATGGCTCACCGCGGGCGCCGCGCTGGCGCTGCTGGCCGCCGGTGTGCTCACGCCCGCCGGCCCGGCGGGCGCCGAGTCCAACGGCGGCACCCGGGTGATGCCGCTCGGTGACTCCATCACCGAGGGCACTCAGGTGCCGGGCGGCTACCGGATCGGCCTGTGGCAGCGGCTGGCCGGCGGCGGCTACCGGGTCGACCTGGTCGGCTCCCAGTTCAACGGGCCGGGCAACCTCGGCGACCACGACCACGAGGGCCACCCCGGCTGGCGCATCGACCAGATCGACGCCAACATCACCGGCTGGCTGAACGCCTACCAGCCCCGCACCGTGCTGCTGCACATCGGCACCAACGACATCCTGCAGAACTACAACGTCTCGACCGCGCCGAACCGGCTCTCCACGCTCATCGACCGCATCACCAGCACCGCGCCGAACGCGGACGTGTTCGTCGCGCAGATCATCCCGCTCGCCAACTCCGGCCAGGCGGCGGCGGTGCGCACGTTCAACGCCGCGCTGCCCGGCATCGTGCAGTCGAAGGTCAACGCCGGCAAGCGGGTCCACCTGGTCGACCAGTACTCGGCGCTGACCACCGCCGACCTGATCGACGGCATCCACCCGACCGCCACCGGCTACGACAAGATGGCGGCGGTCTGGTACCGAGCGTTGCAGTCGGTGTCCGGCAGCATCGGTACCCCCGGCAGCAGCGGGGGCACGTACCAGAACGTGCAGCTCGTCGGCGCCGGCTCGGGCCGGTGCCTGGACGTGCCGAACGGCAGCACCACGAACGGCACCGCGGTGCAGTTGTACGACTGCTGGGGCGGCACCATGCAGCGCTGGACCTACACCTCGGCCAAACAGTTGCAGGTGCTGGGCAACAAGTGCCTGGACGCCAGCGGGCGGGGCACCGCGAACGGCACCAGCGTGATCATCTGGGACTGCAACGGCCAGCCCAACCAGCAGTGGAACCTCAACGCCGACGGCACGATCAGCGGCGTCCAGTCCGGGCGCTGCCTGGACGCGGCCGGCTACGGCACCGCCAACGGGACGAGGATCAACCTCTGGGACTGCCACGGCGGCACCAACCAGCAGTGGAGCGCCCGCGCCTGACCGGTACGAGACGGGCTCCCCGGCGGACGCCGCCGGGGAGCCCGTCCGGGCGGCGCCCGCCACATGACCAGCGGCGGACCCCGCGGGTACGTAGAGTGCGAACCATGTCGAAGCCGCCGCTGCCCGAGCCCGCCGTCGCCATGCTGGGCAAACCGAATCCCGCCGTCATCGCCACGCTGCGCGACGGCCAGCCGGTGTCGGCGGCCACCTGGTACCTCTGGGAGGACGGCCGCGTCCTGGTGAACATGGACGAGGGCCGTCGCCGGCTGGCGCACCTGCGCAACGATCCCCGGGTCTCCCTGACCGTGCTGGACGAGCAGAACTGGTACACCCACGTCAGCCTCATCGGCCGGGTCGCCGAGCTGCGAGACGACGAGGGCCTGGCGGACATCGACCGGATCTCGCAGCACTACACCGGGCGGCCGTACCCCCGGCGGGACCGCAACCGGGTCAGCGCGTGGATCGAGATCGAGCGCTGGCACGGGTGGGGCGCGCACAAGGACAGCAGCCAGACCGGCTGACCGCCGCCCCCACGATGTCCGACCCGTACGGCAGAGTGTCGGGCATGACCGCACCGAAGGACCCGAAGACCGCGTTGCACGCCTACCTGCGCGGGATCCGGGAGGACCTGATCTGGAAGCTCGACGGGCTGAGCGAACGCGACGCCCGGCTTCCCCGCACCGCGACCGGCAACAACTTCCTGGGCCTGCTCAAGCACTGCCTGAACGTCGAGGCCGGCTACTTCGGGACCACGTTCGGCCGGGAGTTCCCCACGCCCGGGGAGCTGGTTCCGGACGACGCGGTCGACGCGGACCCGCAGGCGGACTGGTACGCCCGGGAGGACGAGACCAAGGACGGGCTGATCGACCTGTACCGCCGCGTGGGGGCGTTCGCGGACGAGACGATCGAGGCGCTGCCGCTGGACGCGCCGGGGCGGGTGCCGTGGTGGGGGCCCGGCCGGCAGGACGTCACGCTGCACCAGGTCATCGTGCACGTCTGCGTCGACCTGGCCCGGCACGCCGGTCACGCCGACATCATGCGCGAGCAGCACGACGCGGTGATCGGGCTGGGGCGGGACAACAGGAACATCCCCGGCGGCTACGACTGGCCGGCGTATGTCAGCAGGCTGACGACGCTCGCGGACCGGTTCGCGTAGCCGGTCCTTCCGGTATTCCGGCCGGAAGTTTCAACCATATTTCGGACAGCGGATCGACAGGACCAGCAGCATCGTGAAGCATCTATCCCATGAAGATCCGGCCCGCCGTCGCCCCGCCGACCGCTGAGGACACCGGTCCCGAGCAGCCTCCCGCCGACCGGCCCTCGGACGACCGCCCCTCCGACGAGCGCCCTTCCGACGGCAGACGCCGGTGGCGGCCGAACCCGGAGTGGACGCTGGCGATCCTCGGCAGCCTGCTGCTGGCGGTGGTGCTGACCTGGCCGACGATGCGGCACCCGGCGACCACGATCCCCGGCGACCTCGGTGACCCGACGTTGCAGGCGTGGCAGGTCGCCTGGTCCGGGCACGCGCTGCTCAACGACGCGGCCAACCTCTGGAACTCGAACACGTTCTATCCGGAGCGCTACACGTACGCCTACAGCGACACCCTGCTCGGGTACGCCCCGTTCGGGATGATCGGCTCCGGCTTCGAGGCCGCCGTGATCCGCTACAACGTGCTCTACGTGCTGCTGCACGCGCTGGCGTTCCTCGGGGCGTACGCGCTGGCCCGGCAGCTCGGCGCGAACCGCTGGGGCGGGGCGGTCGCCGGGATCGCGTGGGCGTACGCGCCCTGGCGGCTGGCGCACTCCGGCCACCTGAACATCCTGTCCAGCGGCGGGATCGCGCTGGCGCTGGCGATGCTGGCGCGCGGTCACGGCTGGTCGCTGCGCCACGGCTACCGGCCGGAACGCCGCAAGCCCGGCTGGGCGGTGGCCGGGTGGCTCGTCGCGGCCTGGCAGGTCACGCTCGGCTTCGGCATCGGGCTGCCGCTCGTCTACTTCCTGCTGGCCGCCGCGCTGGTGGCGGCCGGCTGCTACGGCTGGTCCTGGTGGCGCAAACGGGAGCGCCCCCCGTTCGGCCGGCGGCTGCTCGTCGCGGACCTCGCCGGCGGCGCCGTGTTCGGCACGGTGACGGTGCTGCTCGGGCTGGTCTACCTGCGCGTGGTCGACCTCAACCCGCAGGCCGTCCGGTCGCTGGACTGGACCAAGATGTTCTCCCCGCCGCTGATCGGGTTCGTCACCGCGCCCGGCGACTCGTGGCTCTGGGGGGAACGGCACGCCGCCGCCCGCGAGCAGCTGACCTGGCCGCCGGAGATGGCGCTGCTACCGGGCATGACGCTGATCGGGCTGGCCGCGGCGGGGCTGTTCGTCTCGGCGTTCCCGGTGCGGCACCGCGTCGCGCTGGGGCTCGGCGTGGCCGGCACCGTGCTGCTGGGCCTGGGCGCCACGCTCGGCGGGGACGGCGACCCCGGCTACCTGACGTTGTCCACGCTCCTGCCGGGCTGGGACGCGTTGCGCACCCCGGGCCGGATGATGCACTGGACCAGCCTGCTGCTGGCCGTCCTGGCCGCCGGGCTGGTGACCGCGCTGGCCGAGTCGTGGCGCCGGCCCGCTGCCGCGCGCGCGTCGCGGGCCGTGGCGGCGCTGGTCCTGCTGGTGCCGCTCGCCCTGGTCACGCTGGAGGGCGTCAACCGCACGCCGCACCCGGCCGTGCCGACGCCGCCGGCGGCGATGCGGACCGCGCCGGAGCCGATGCTGGTGCTGCCCGCCGGCGGGGTGGGTGACCTCAACTACATGCTGTGGTCGACCGACGGGTTCCCCCGGATCACCAACGGGCTCGGCGGTTTCGAGCCGGTCACCCAGGCCCAGACCAGGGTCGCCGTGGCGACGTTCCCCGACGCGGGCAGCGTGGCCTACCTGCGCGGGATCGGCGTGCGGTCGGTCGTCGCGGTGCCGAGCCGCGCTGCGGGGACGCCGTGGGAGGGCATCGAGACCCGGCCGGTCGACGGGCTGGGCATCACCCGGGAGGATGTCGATGGCACGCTTGTCTACCGCCTCTGACACCGTGGGCGCCGGGCGCGTGTGCCCGGGCCGGGCGGGGTGAGCACCGTGCGGTTGTCGGTGG
Source organism: Micromonospora sp. AMSO1212t (assembly GCF_008868145.1). Taxonomy (NCBI): domain Bacteria; kingdom Bacillati; phylum Actinomycetota; class Actinomycetes; order Micromonosporales; family Micromonosporaceae; genus Micromonospora; species Micromonospora sp. AMSO1212t. Next base: position 75,136 of record NZ_WBKS01000011.1, on the reverse strand, counting down.
TGGTGCCCTGCTTCAACGAGGAAGCGTCGGTGGAGCGGCTGCACGAGATGCTCAGCGCCGCGCTCGCCGAGCTGTCCGACGTGGACGCCGAGGTGGTCTACGTCGACGACGGCAGCGAGGACGGCACGCTGGCGGCGCTGCGCCGGCTCGCCGCGGCCGATCCGGCCGTCTGCTACACGTCGCTGAGCCGCAACTTCGGCAAGGAGGCGGCCATGCTCGCCGGCCTGCGACGGGCCACCGGCGACGCGGTCGTCATCATGGACGCCGACCTGCAACACCCGCCGCGGCTACTGCCCGAGATGGTGATGCTCTACCGCCAGGGGTTCGACCAGGTGATCGCCCGCCGAGACCGCCGCGGTGACCGGTTCGTCCGGATGGTCGCGTCGCGCTCCTTCTACCGGCTGGTCAACTGGTGGATAGACGTCCGCCTGCTCGACGGCGCGGGCGACTTCCGGCTGCTGTCCCGGCTCGCGGTGAACGCGATCCTGGCGATGCCGGAGTACAACCGTTTCTCCAAGGGCCTGTTCTCGTGGATCGGTTTCCGCACCGCCGTGGTGGCGCACCGCAACGAGACCCGGCAGGCCGGGCGCAGCCGCTGGACGTTCGGCAAGCTGTTCAACTACGCGTTCGACGGCCTGCTGTCGTTCAACAACCGGCCGTTGCGCCTGGCCATCTACGGTGGCCTGTTCCTCACGCTCATCGCGGTGGGCTACATGGCCTGGGTGGTCGCGGACGCCGTGGAGAAGGGCATCGACGTGCCCGGCTACACCACGATCATCGTCAGCGTGATCGGGCTCGGCGGCATCCAGATGATGATCCTCGGGGTGATCGGCGAGTACATCGGCCGGATCTACTACGAGACCAAACGCCGTCCGCACTATCTGGTGCAGGAGACCGAGCACGTCGTCGATACCCCCGGCCGGGTGCCCAGGATTCCGGAGCAGCGTACGGCCACAGGCGAATCGATGGCCGGCGAAACCGGCTGAGCAACCCCGATCGGTGGGCGCCGATAGGCGCAGAATCGTTCTCTTTTCGCAGGTGGCGGGCGGTTGCTATGGTCGCCCGCGACGCCGGAGACCGGCGCCGAGGAGAGGGTTGCGATGGGGCTGATGGACAAGCTCCGGGGCGAGCTCATCGACATCATCGAGTGGCTGGACGACAGCCGCGACACGATGGTCTGGCGATTCCCCCGGTATCAGAACGAGATCAAGATGGGCGCCAAACTGGTCGTCCGGGAGTCCCAGACGGCGGTGTTCGTCAACGAGGGGAAGATCGCCGACGTCTTCCCGCCCGGGACGTACACGCTGGAGACCCGCAACCTGCCGATCCTGTCCACCCTGAAGGGCTGGAAGTACGGCTTCAACTCGCCGTTCAAGGCCGAGGTGTACTTCGTCAACACCCGGCAGTTCACCGACATGAAGTGGGGCACCCAGAACCCGGTCATCCTGCGCGACGCCGAGTTCGGCGTGGTCCGGGTGCGGGCGTTCGGCGCCTTCGCGGCGCGCGTGGTGGACGCGTCGCGGCTGCTGCGGGAGTTGGTCGGCACCGACCCGCAGTTCCGCACCGAGGAGGTGCAGGAATACCTGCGGCAGCTCATGGTGGGACGGCTGGGCGGCGCGCTCGCCACGGCCGGCGTGCCGCTGCTGGACCTCGCGGCGCACCAGGACGCGATCGGCCGGCGGCTGGCCGCCGTGCTGACCGAGGAACTGGCCGAGGTCGGTATCGCGATCCCCAAGTTCGTCATCGAGAACGTGTCGGTGCCGCCGGAGGTCGAGCAGGCGCTGGACAAGCGGACCAGCATGGGCGCGGTCGGCGACCTGGACCGGTACACCCGTTTCCAGGCCGCGAACGCGATGGAGGCCGCGGCGAACAACCCGGGTGGCGAGGCGGGCGCGGGCATCGGCCTGGGCCTGGGCATGGCGATGGGCCAGCAGATGGCCCGGTCCATGGGCGGTGGCGCGGCCACGCAGCCGGTGCCGGCCCAGCCGGCCCCCACGCAGCCGGCCGCCGCCGAGCCGCCGCCGCTGCCGGGCCAGGCCCAGTGGTACGTCGGCGTCGGCGGCCAGCGGCAGGGCCCGTACGACCTCGGTGGGCTGGCCGAGCAGGCGGGTGCGGGCGCGCTCGCCGCGGACACGCTCGTCTGGCGTGCCGGCATGGCGCAGTGGCAGCCCGCCGGGCAGGTGCCCGAGCTGGCGTCGGTGCTCGCCAGCGTCCCGCCGCCGCTGCCGCCGCAATGAGCGACACTGCTGTCTCCCCGCCCTCGTACCAGTGCGGGGGTTGCGGCGCCCGCGTGGAGTTCGCGCCGGGCACGACCGCGTTGAGCTGCCCGTACTGCGGGCACCGGCAGGAGATCGTCGGCGCGGGCCGGGAGGTGCGCGAGCACGCGTACGCGGAACTGGCGTCGCTGCCCCGCAAGCCGGTGGCGAGCGTCGGGGCGCACACGTTCGTCTGCCCGGGCTGCGGTGCCCGGACGGAGAGCGACGCGCTGGCGCAGCGCTGCCAGTTCTGCGCCACCCCGCTGGTGGCCGACGCCGGGGCGGGCGAGCTGATCGCGCCGGAGGCGGTGCTGCCGTTCGCGGTGGACCGTAACGGCGTGCGGACGGCCCTGGGCCAGTGGTGCCGCAGCCGCTGGTTCGCGCCCGGGAGCCTGAAGAAGATCAGCGAGGCGGAGACGCTGAAGGGCACGTACCTGCCGCACTGGACGTTCGACGCGCGGACCGAGTCGGACTACCGGGGCCAGCGGGGCGAGCACTACTACGTCACCGAGACGTACACGGTGACCGTCGACGGCAAGCAGGAGACGCGCACCCGGCAGGTGCGGCACACCCGGTGGCATCCGGCCGCCGGCACCGTGCGCCGGGACTTCGACGACGTGCTGGTGCCGGCCACCACCCACCTGCCCACCGAGCAGCTGGACAAGCTGGCGCCGTGGCCGCTGGCCGAGGTGACCGCGTTCCACGGCGACTACCTGGCCGGATACCAGGCCCTGCGGTACGACACCGAGCCCGAGGCGGGACTGACCGAGGCGAAGGCGCGGATGGCGCCGGTCATCGAGCGGGACTGCCGGTCGGACATCGGCGGTGACGAGCAACGGGTGTCCGCCGTGGACACCGCGTACTCCGACGTGTCGTACAAGCTGGTCCTGCTGCCGGTGTGGATCGCCGCGTACCTGCACGCGGGCCGGTCGTACCAGGTGCTGGTGAACGCGCGGACCGGCGAGGTCATCGGCGAGCGTCCGTACAGCACGGCGAAGATCGCGGCGGCGGTGCTGGCCGCGCTGGCGCTCGTCGCGCTCGTGGTGGCGTACGCGATGATCCGCTGACGCGCACGGGCCACCGGTACGGCATACCGGTGGCCCGTGACGCATCGCGCGAGGTGACTGCCCGAGCGGCCGATGCGCCGCCGCGCCGGTCCACAGCAGAGTGAGGGCACGACCACCATCGGCCGGGCGGCGACGGAGGAGGCCCCGATGGACCCACTGCGGAAGATCTCGCTGGTCGCGGGCGGCGCCTATCTGCTGACCTTCGTCTCGATCCCCACCCTGACCCTGTACGCCCCGATCCGCGAGCCGGACTACGTCCTCGGCACCACGTCGCAGGCCCCGGTCGTCCTCGGCGGCGTCCTGGAGATGATCGTCGCCCTCGCCTGCATCGGCACCGCCGTCGCGCTGTACCCGGTGCTCAAGCACCAGGGGCAGTCCCGGGCACTGGGTTTCGTCGGCGCCCGGGTGCTCGAAGCCGCCGGCATCCTCGTCGGCGTCGCGAGCATCCTGACGCTCGTCGCGCTGCGGGAGTCCGGCGCCGGGCCGGACGCGCTCGCCGACGGCCGGATGCTCGTCGCGTTCTACGACTCGGTCTTCCTGCTCAGCCAGGGCTTCCTGCCGGCCGTGAACGCGCTGCTGCTGGGCACGCTGCTGTACCAGTCCCGCCTCGTGCCGCGCGTGCTGCCGGTGCTCGGACTCGTCGGGGCGCCGCTGCTCGTCGCGTCCGACCTCGGCACCCTGTTCGGCGCCTGGGACCGGCTGTCCCCGGTGGCGGCGGTCGCCGCGCTCCCCATCGCGGTGTGGGAGTTCTCGCTCGGTGTCTACCTGGTCGTCAAGGGCTTCCGGCTCTCCCCCGTGACGGCCGGCACGGCCGAGCCCCGGCCCGCCCAGGACGCCACCGTCTGACCGGGTCAGGCCCGCGCGCCGCCGTCGACCCGCAGCACCGTACCGGTCACGAAGGAGGCACGGTCGCTGAGCAGCCACGCGGCGGCCTGGGCGATCTCGTCGGGCTCGGCGGCCCGGCGCAGCGGCGTGGCCGCCGCGAGACGGTCGATGATCCCGGGCGACTCGGCGTCCCAGGACCGCATCATCTCGGTGAGCGTGCTGCCCGGGGCGATCGCGTTGACGCGGATGCCCTCCGGCCCGTAGGTGACCGCCGCGGACTCGGTGAGGCTGTTGACAGCGCGCTTCATCGCCCCGTACGCGGGCAGTGCGGGGTTGCCCATCAGGCTGCCGACGCTGGAGTTGTTCACGATCGCGCCGGTGCCGGCGGTGGCCCGGATCGCGGCGACCTCGGCGACCATGGCGAGCCACGGCCCCTTGAGGTTGACGGTGTAGACGTGGTCGAAGTCTTCTTCGCGCACCCGGTCCATCGGTCCCGGCGGCACGATCGTCGCGCCGTTGTTGAAGGCGACGTCGAGGCGCCCGTACGCCTCGACGGTGCGGTCGACGGCGGCGCGCACGCTCGCCGCGTCGGCCAGGTCGCAGACGACGTACTCGGCGGTGCCGCCGGACGCCCGGACCTGCTCGGTCACCGTCTTCAACTGCTCCTCGGTACGGGCGGCGAGCAGCACCCGGGCGCCCTCGGCGGCGAACAGCCGGGCCGCCGCGGCGCCGATGCCGCGCCCGGCGCCGGTGATGAAGGCGACCTTGCCGGCCAGCAGGCCGGCGGTCGGGTGGACGGTCGTGTCGGTTCGTGTGGTGTCCATGCGGCAAGCCTGCGGCCGGTCGTGGAGCCCATCCAGGCACCGGCGGTACCTGGATACGCGCCGCCGCACGGGGGCACACTGGGGTCGTGGACCGACGGGAGCTGGCAGTGTTCCTGCGCAGCAGGCGGGAGCGGATCGCCCCGGCCGACGTTGGCCTGCCCGCCGGGCAGCGCCGCCGCACGCCGGGGCTGCGCCGCGAGGAGGCGGCGCGGCTGGCGTTCATCTCGACCGAGTACTACACCCGGCTGGAGCAGGGGCGGGGTCCGCGTCCGTCGCGGGAGGTGCTGGCCGGGCTGGCCCGCGCGCTGCGGCTGTCCGACGCCGAGCGTGACCACCTCCACCACCTGGCCGGGGAGCCGCCGGGACCGCCGCCCGGGCCACCCCGGGAGGTACGGCAGAGCGTGCTGGATCTGCTGCACCGGCTGCCGCAGTCGGCGGCGTTCGTGACCTCGGCGGCGTTCGAGGTGATCGCCTGGAACGATCTCGCGGCGGCGCTCATGGAGGACTTCTCCGCAGTGCCCCGGCGGGACCGCAACCTGGTCCGCCGGGCGTTCCTCGGCCCGCCCCTGCAGGGCGCGGGGCTGTACGACGTGTCGGACGTGGGCGAGTTCGCCCGCCACTCGGTCGGGCGGCTGCGTGCCGCGGCGGCCCGCTACCCGGACGACCCGGAGATGGCCGCGCTGATCGCGGAGCTGCTCGCCGGGAGCGAGGAGTTCGCCCGCCTGTGGGCCTCCCACGAGGTGGGCGGCGCACGGACGCTGCGCAAGACGTTCCGGCACCCGCTGGTCGGGCCGGTCACGGTCAACTGCGACGTCCTCGACATCACCGACCGCGACCAGCAGGTGGTCATCTACACCGCCGTGCCCGGCTCACGGTCGGAGGAGGCGCTACGGCTGCTCTCCGTGATCGGTACCCAGCGCATGACCGTCGAGCACTGAGCCGCCCGCCCCGGTGGAACGTCACGGTGTCCGTTCGGCACCCGTGACGTTCCACCCAGGGGTGAGAGTGCGTCAGCAGCCGATGCGGGTGGAGCCCATCGCCACGTCGTCGTACCAGAGGGTGTCGGCGCCGCCGCCGTAGCTCTCCCAGCCCAGCTTCAGGTCGGTGAGCTGCGGTCGCCAGGTGCGGTTGTACCACTGGCCGTCGATGTCGTGCGTCGGTACGCCGTCGGCGGTCAGCCCGGTCACGGCGACGCCGTCCAGCCAGGTGCGCAGCTGACCGGCGGAGCCGTCCACCATGAACTCCAGGCAGGCCCAGCGGTTGGTGGGCAGCGGCACGCTCTGCGCCACACCGGCCGGGCTCTGCTCGGGCAACGTGGCGTCGTCGGAGGCGCGGTTCCACTGGAGCGCGCCGTTCTGGCCGCCCAGCCGCAGATCCCGGTTGCCGTCGGCGGCGTCCGACATGGTGATCATCGTGGTGTGGTCGGTCGGCTGGGCGGTGGTGTGCCGGACCCAGATCCGGGCGTACCGGACGCTACCCAGGTTGCCGAGGTTCTTCGTGGTCCGGACGAACACGTGGTTGCAGTAGCCGGCGGCGCCGTTGATCCGGACCGCGCGGCTGCCGCTGTGCGTGGTGGTCGTGTCGATGGTGGCCGTGCCCGCGCCGGAACAGTCAGGGCTCACCACGCTCCAGTCACCCGACGGCGTCGAACCGGTCTGGCTCTCGAAGCCGTCGCAGAGCACCGCCCCCGCGCACCCGCTCGGCGGCGGGGTGGTCGGCGGCGGCGTCGTGGGAGGTGGCGTCGTGGGCGGAGGCGTGGTCGGCGGGGCCGTCGTGGGCGGTGCGGTCGTGGGCGGCGCCGTGGTCGGTGGGGCGGTGGTCGGTGGGGCGGTCGTCGGCACCGTCGTGGTGGGCGGCGGCGTGGTCGGGCCGGCGCCGTTGCACGGTACGCCGTTCAGGCTGAACCCGGTCGGCGCGCCGCCGGCGGTGCCGAACGTGCCCTGCACGCCGAACTCGGTCGAGCCGCCGGCCGGGATGCTGCCGTTGTACGACATGTTGCGGGCGGTCACCGTCGACCCGGACTGGCTCACTGTGGCGTTCCAGCCGTTCGTGACGCGCTCGCCCCCGGCGTACGTCCAGGTGACGGTCCAGCCGGAGACGGCGGTGTCACCCGGTGACACCTTGATGTTCGCGGTGAACCCGCCGGGCCACTGGTTGGGTGTGTAGTCGACCCGGCAGCCCTGTGCGGCTGCGGCCGGGCCGGTGAGCAGCGCCGTACCGGCCGCTGTGACGGCGGCCAGCGCGGCGACGGCCGCCACGAGCGGGGCGGGGCGGGCACGGAGAATCGTCATGGGAAGTCCTTCGGCGTGGGACAGGGCGCAGCGACGCGCGTCCGGGACGGACGCCGCAGCGCGCGAGGGTGCGGCGCGGCGGTGCGCCACATGGTCGATGCGTACGACCGATGTGCCCGGCTCGAAGGCGGCCCGGTCAGCCGCCGGGGTCCGGTCTGCGGACCTCGGCGGCGCCCGAGCCCAATCTATTTACCGTCGCCTATCCAATCAAGGTCTGCGCCCGCCCGTCATCCCGGATCGGCGCCCGCGCCGCTGTGCGGTGGTTGCCAGCCGTCGCGATAGCGGACACCGCCGGGTCGCAGCCGGATCCGGTCGTGCGGCGTACCGGGGACCGGCTCGGTCCGGATCGTCTGCGGCCGGTCCACGACGACGCAGACCTCCTCCCCCGGCCACCACCAGCCGCAGGAGCGGGCCAGGTCGGCCCAGGTGTCGAGGTGCTCTGTCTCGTCCGGCCCGTACCGGGCGAGGCCGAGCCGGCGCAGCACGTCGTAGTAGGCGATCCAGGACGCGTCCTGCTGCCCGTACCAGCACACGGGCACCGGGCCGTCGCTCGCGAGCGCCCCACGCACCGGCAGGTAGGACCCGTGCGCGAGGCTCCGGTGCAGCGCAGTCCGTACCCCCTGGTGCAGCACGACCGCGAGCGGTACGCCGCTGTCCAGCGCCCGCAGCGGTGCCAGCTCGGGCCACGGCTGCTTGGCCTTGCCCGTGCGCGCGGGTGACAGCTCGGGATCGGTGTGCACGACGCCCGCGCTGAGCGCGCCACGGAGCTGGGAGACGATCATGGCGATGTCGCTCGCCAGCAGGGGTGTCCGGGCCGGCCGTGCCGCCCGGATGCGTTCGTGGAGGTGGTCGAGGGTGGGCCAGCCGCTGACCAGCGGCATCGCCTTGTCCGGCGAGTCGACCCATTCGAACCGGGGCCGTGGCCGCGACGCCCTCGCGTAGACGGCGGTCAGGCACCGCTCGGCGGCCGGTCTGTCGGCCGGTTGCGTGGACAGCGCGTGGTCGAGCCATTCCTGGCGGATCCGGACGGCCTGCTGCCACAGGTCGTGCGGGTCACCGCTGCGAACGGTCTGCGGGGTCTTCGCGGCGCCGTCGCGCCGCGTGGGGGCGCTCATCGCGCCGGGGCGTCGCCGCCCTTCCGGTTGGAGATCATGGAACGACTCTGACTCACGTCGCGGCGCCGCTCAAGCGAATTCCGGTCCCCCGCGGTGATCCGCTCGTGGGCCCGGCGTGGTGCTTCCGGGCCATATAGTGCCCCTCGTGGACAGTGACCGTCTGACCCGACCCCCTGTCATCACCGCGCAGATGCTCATCCGCCGGCCCGCCGCCGAGGTCTTCGAGGCGTTCGCCGACCCGGCGGTGACCACGAAGTTCTGGTTCACCAGGAGCAGCGGCCGGCTGGAACCCGGCGCCGTCGTCACCTGGGACTGGGAGATGTACGGCGTCTCCACCGTCGTGACCGTCAAGGACGTGGAGGAGAACCGCCGCATCCTGGCCGAGTGGGATCCGGAGTCCCCCACCCAGGTCGAGTGGCGGTTCCTGCCGGGCGAGGGCGACACCACGCTGGTCCGGGTCACCGAGACCGGCTTCGCCGGGACCGCCGACCAGGCCGTGAGCAAGGCGATCGACTCGATGGGCGGGTTCACCATGGTCCTCTGCGCCTGCAAGGCGCTGCTGGAGCAGGGTGTGCTGCTGAACGCGGTCGGAGACGCCCACCCGGCGGGCTTCGAGGACTGACCACGGCTGCGGCGGGTGAGCCGAGGCCCACCCGCCGCAGCCGGCCTACCTGCCGAGCGTGGCCTTTGCCCCGTCGATGGCGTCGAGCAGCCGTTCCTGGTGCTCGAAACCCTCGTCGTCGGCCACAGGGCTCGCCCCGCATTCACGCTGCCGCGCGTGCAGCAGCGTCTCGTCCACCGGAGTCACCGGGAAGGCCAGCGGGTCGAGACCGGGAACCCCCTCCACGTCCTCGACGAGGAGCCACTTGTTCGCCTCGTCGTAGCGGACCACACCGGCGGCGATTCCCCTGGTCCACTGGTCGAAGAGCACGGCCAGGCTGGAGGCGGCACGCACCGACTCCCAGGCGTCCTCACCGACCGGGTAGCGCCAGATCTCGCCCTCGTGCTCGCCTGCGAGGACGAACGTGTAGAGCAGGAAGTCGAAGTGGAACAGCGGTAGCTGCTGCCGCCAGGGGAACGGCGTCCCGATCGACAGTCCAAGGTAATCGAGCGCGTCCCCACCGTCCGGCCACGGCATCCGCCATCCGCCGTTCGGGAGCAACCGCGCGTCGGGCCAGCGCTGCGACTGCAACCAGGCCAGCTGATCAGCGACGTGGTCCACGTCGAAGATCCGGCGCACCCGGTCTGGCGGCGGCCCGGCCGGCGACTCGCCCGCGTCGGGCCAGTCGAGGCCGGCAGCAGTCGCCGCGACGCGGTACTCCCGCACCGCTCCGCGCAGTACGCGCATGTCGTCGAGCATCAGGAGGCTCCTCGGCTCACGGTGCCACGGGCGTCATGCACAGGCTAGCCCCGCCGCCGCTGAGCTTGAAGGCGAAGCTCGGGCCGCCTGCCTCGACCCACGGTTTCACCGGCAGCACGACGAACTTGGTCTTGTCGGTCACCTTGCACTTGCCGTAGAGCGCGTTGATGTCGTTGGCCTGCGGAAGCGACTCGGCGGTCGACACCAGCTTCAGGCTGGCGACCTGGCCGGTCAGGTCGACCGCCTGGTCGGTCGACCAGAACGGGAACTCGTCGCAGGTCTGCCCGGGAACCCGTACGTCGCACGCGTTCGGCTTGAACGCCGCGGTGCCGAACCAGCCGCGGCTGTGGCCCTTGGCGCGCGCCGCCTGCCCACCGACGCTACGGGCCGGGTAGAACCACACCGCCCGGGTCGGCGGCTGCGGATATCCGCCGTCGCCCATGGCGGCCACGATGTGCTTGCCGGTCTCGGTCATGTCGGCGCCCTTGTAGTTCTTGGCCCCGGGTACGTAGACGATGATGTCGTCGTCGCATCCGGCCTTGCCCTGGGTGCCGCGCTGCGCCGTACATGCCTGGTCGATGATCCGCTTGAGGCGCCCGTCCTCCGTGGAGTCCCAGGCGAAGGGCAGGTTGCGCTGGTTCGCCACCAGCTTCGTCGTCTTGATGACCTCGGCGTATACCTTCAGGCTGTTGTACCACTCGCCCTCGTCCAGGCCCCAGTTGTCGAACTGCTCGAAGTCGACGTCGTGCGAGATCGGGTACTCGATGAGCCCGTTGACGCCGATGGTGCCGGGAAAGAGGATGGCGAGCAGCGCGCCCAGCGCGACCCCGAGTCCGAGGCCGCCGAGGCCGACGACCCACCACGAGATGCTGGCGGCGGCAGCCGGGGCGACCGCGGCCGCCGCGGTCGTCTCCGCGACGGGAGCGATGAGCGTCGCGCAGGCGCCGCTGCTCAGGCACCAGGCGATCGGCACCACAGCCCCTTGCAGCAGCAGGGGCCTGGCCTGCGTGTCGTCGATCGACGAGATGACCGGCCCGCGGCCGGAGGGAGCGATGGCGAACAGAGTGCGGGTGAGGTCGTCCGCGCAGTCGACGAGCTTCTCGCCGGACGGTGGCAGGACGGCGTCGAGGCAGCTGGTGTCGGCCGCGCGGTAACAGCCGAGGAAGATCTGCGTGGCGCCGGAGGGCACCGGCACACTGGCACGCGAGCTGGCCGCGATGTAGATGTCACCACCGGCGCCCGCGCATTGCGACGCTTCACTGGCGGTGGTCTGCGTGACCGCCGGTGACAGCTCGTCCACGTGGATCATCGTGGTGAAGTCACCCGCGAGCTCCCGCACCACCGTGCCGTCGGCGCTCAACGCCTCCACCCGGAAGGCGTACGGCGTGTACTCCTCGAGCGGCTCGATCGGAAGCTTGATGATGCTGTCCGCCGTACACGGGCTGGCGACCTTGCCGTTGCCGTCCTCGCAGAGCTGGTCGCGCTCGAAGTGGTCGTAGATCTCGCCGTCGAGGTAGGCGCGGTAGCTCGCCTCGGTGGCCGGGTTCGGGTGCCAGCTGGCCATGGCGCCGCCCTCGTCCGGGTCCAGGGTCAGGCCGGCGTCCACGTCGGGCGGGGGCGGCAGGGCGTCCGTCGTGAACGACGTCGTGGCGGGTGTCTTCGACCTGTTGCCGGCCAGGTCGACGGCGACCACGGAGACCGTGTGGTTGCTCGACGGCTGGAGTCCGGTGATCGAGTACGAGCGGGTGCCGACGGTGGTCCGGTGCGGGCTGCCCCCGTCGACGGTGATCTCGTAGCCGGCGAGGCCGTAGTTGTCGGTCGCCGCACCCCAGGTGACCTTCGCGCCGGTGGCCGTGATCGTGCCGACCGCCAGGTTCGGAACGTTGCTCGGCGGGATCAGGTCCAGCACCGTGATGTCGCGGAGGATCCGTGCGTAGCGGCCGGGTTCGCGCTGGGCACGGCTGCAGACCTTCACCGGACCCAGTCGCGGTGGGCGCATGCTGGTGGTCCAGGAGGCCGACCAGTCCGTGACGCCCGCCGGCGGCGGGCCGTAGGTGAAGCTGGTCGAGGTGGTCTTGTCGACCGAGACGTCCACCATCGTGGCCTGCTTGTGCACGTAGCCGTTGACGGCGATCCTGCCGTTCGCGTCGACCGCGACCTCGGACCCGGCTGCCGGTCCTTCGAGACGGATGGACGCGTGGTTGACATCGTCCGGCACGGACGGGTCGGCGCATGCCGGAAGTTGCGCCTCGGTGACAACCTGGGCGGATGCCGGCTGGCTGAGCATGCTGAGCGGGAGGAGGATCGCGACGGCGGATGCCGTCACGCGTAAGGACCGACTGAAATAGCGATGACGTCTGTAGCCTGACATGCCGCCCCGTCTCACTGAGATTGGTCGATGACGAGCGGAGCCTGTCATGGCGGTCTATATTCGAGATACTTTGTCGCCTACGCTCGCCGGACGATCCGAGCGGTCGGCAGAATCGATCACCCGGACCGGGCCAACAACGTGAGGAACGGGTTCCCCCGGGCGAGGCGCGACGGTGGTTCGGGCGGCGCCGTCGACAATTCGGCGGCGTAGTCCCGGACCAGCGCCGGCAGCCGGTAGCGGGCCGAACTGTCCCGGGCGACGAGGTGCGCATCGACCAGGCCTTCCATGGCCCGCCGGATCCGTTCGGTGGACTCTCCCAGTTCCGCCGCGGCACGGTCCATCGCCGCCGGAGCCTCCGGGCACGCCGCGAGAAGCTCGAACAGCCGGCCGGCCACCTCGTCCTCCGAGGCGACGACCGCGACGGCGGCGGCAAGGCTCGCTCGTACGGACAGGTCGTCGTAACTCAGCAGATCAAGCTTGCTCCCTCCCGCGGTGAGTTCGCCGACCAGCGCGGCCACCGACATTCCCGGCCACGTCGCCAGCCTCGATCCGGCGACCCGCAGCGCCAGCACCGACCCGGCACAGAGGCCGATCAGCTCGGCTGTCGCGCCCGGATCCGCGGCCAGCCGTTCCGCACCGGCGAGCGCGGCCAGCAGTTCCCGAGCGCCGGGCTCGGCCAACGGCGACAGGGCGACCCGCCGTACACCGTCGAGGTTGCCCAGAGAGCGCCGGGCAACGGCGATCAGGGCAGGACCGGGACTGGCGGGCAGGAGGGGCCGCACCTGGGACGCGCTGGTGACCCCGTCGAGGACCAGCAGAAGCAGGCGTCCGGCGGTGAGCGAGCGCAGGCGCCCGGCGCGCTCGTCGGCACTGTCGGGCATGTCGGCCGGCGCGACGCCGAGCGCGCGCAGCACCCGGGCCAGCAACTCCGCCGGGGTGACCGAGGCCCGGTACGCGACGTCGACGAAGATCTGCCCGTCGGGAAAGTCACCGGCCACCGCGCGGGCGGCGCGTACGGCAAGCCCGGTCTTGCCGCTTCCCGGCGGGCCTGTGACGACCACGACCGCGGGTGCGCGGCCCGTCGCTGCCGCACTGACCTCTCCCGCTTCCCTGGTGCGGCCGACGAAGGTGACCAGATCCGGTGGCAGCTCTCGCGGCACCATCCGGCCGGTCTCAGCGGCGGGAGCCGGATCCGAGGTCGACGGCGGCGACACCACGATCACCGGCGGCGGCCGGGTGTACGAGACGTCCGGCGCCCGCTCCAGGATCGCCCGGTGCAGCGCGGCCAGTTCCTCTCCCGGCTCGATGCCGAGGTGCTGGTCCAGCCGGGCGCGCGCGTCCCGGTAGGCGGCCAGTGCGGCCGGCACCTCACCGCAGCGGTACAGCGCGAGCATCAGCTGCCCCCACGACCGTTCCCGCAACGGGTGTGCGGCCAGATGCTCACGCAGCCCGGGTAGCAGCTCGGCATGCCGGCCGACCGCGAGGCGGGCGTCGGTCAGCACCTCGAACACCTGAAGCCGCTGCTCCTCCAGGGTCGCCCAGCGGTTGTCGAGCGTGGTGCCGGCCGGCAGGCCCTCGCCCGCTGAGCCCCGCCACAACGCGAGCGCGGCGTCGAGTGCCGGAACGGCGTCGAGCGCATTCCCCCTGACCAGCGCCATGCGGCCGTTCTCCGCCAGACGGTGGAACTCGGTGACATCCAGCTCGTCGGGCTGCGTCCGCAGCTCGTACGCGTTCGGACGCGTCACCAGTCGGTCGCCCACCAGCCGGCGCAGGGCCGCCGCGTGCGAGCGCAGGTTGGCCGTCGCCGACGGCGGCGGAACATCGGCCCAGACCATGGCGGCCAGCCGATCCAAGGGCACCGACCGGTTCGCCGCCAGCGCAAGCCCGGCGAGCACAGCCCGGCGCTTTCCCGGGCCCGGCGCGACGCGGCGGCCGCCCGCCCTCAGCTCGACAGGACCCAGAAGCCGAATGTCCAATTGCATCCCGTCGCTCCCCCGTCGAACTCCGAGGCCGCCCAGAGTAAGCGACCCCGCAGATCAGGACAAGGTATTGCGATAACGACTATCGTGACGAGAATCAATGTGAATAGCGGTGTGTCGACGTAACGGAAACCTCGCAGAAAGCGCTCCTGCACGCTGGCTGGCCGTCGGGTGGCGAGCCGTCAGGTGCCCGCCACCCGCAGCGGCGCGAACAGGGGCGGTGCCGGGTCGGCTGCCCGGATCGCGGCCACGAGCTGCGCCAGCTGCGGATAGTCGCCGCCGGCCGCGCGGAGAAGGTGGTCCGCGTCGGCATGGTTGCCGAGGTACGACTCGGCGGCCGCCCGCAGAAGGAGCGCGACGGCGCAGAGGTCGGCCGGCTCGGTAGCGGGGCGGACGTCGAGAAGCAGCGATCGCGCATCCTCGGGCCGCTGGTTGAGCAGATGCGCCAGGCTCATCGCGATCCGGGCGGAGAACGCGTGCGGCTGTGTCCGGGCGGCGATCCCGGCGAGTTCCGAGATCTCCCGCACCTCCCGGCGTGCCACCGGCGAACCGGTCACCACCGCGGCGTACAGGTACCACAACCCGAACTGGACGCTCAGCATCTGCCCGATGGCCGCGGCCGTCGCGGGATCGGTGCTGCCCGCGCGGGCCAGCGCCGCGAGCCGCTCGGCCTCCTCGACCAGTTCCGCCGACTGCGTGTGTGCCGTGCTCAGTCTCTGCTGGTAGGCAGCGAGGGCCAGGAGCGGATCGCTGCCGGCGCGAGCCTGAATCCCGACCCGGTGGACGTCACCCGCCACACCGGCAACCGCCCGCAGCGCCCTCACCACCTCCTCCTGGTAGTAGCCCGCCCCCAGCCCTTCACGGGCGGCTGCCGGAGCCCGGAGCCAGCGGAACAGGTTCTGGCCGTCGCTGCGGGTCGCACGCCCCGGAACGAGGTTGGTCAGGGCGAGCAGCGCCCCCACGAACGCTGCGCCGAGCAACGTCAACCGCGTCAAGGCCGTACCGGTGTACCCGGACGCGACGACGAGTGCCGTCGCGGCGGACAGGTTGGCCAGCGGGCCACCGAGATAGAACAGCACCATCCGCAGCGGTAGCGCCGCCGTCGACGGCGAAGGCCGGACCGACACCTCGTTGCGCCAACCGTTGAAGGGCGCGATACGGACCGCGACGACCGGCAGACCCAGCAGCTTCGCCACGACGAGGTGCCCGCACTCGTGCAGGACGAGGTGCAGCCACAACGACACGCAGGTGAGGCCGGCGGCGACGATCGCACCCGTCACGGACTCGGTGACGAGCAGCGCGAACGCCGCCGCCTCCAACGCCAGGAGCAGACACACGGCGACCAGCCGACGGCGGAGCTTCACCGGGAGATGGTACGGCCGGGTGACGAGCATCGCGCCCTCCGGCGTGTCGCACCTGCGCCGCGTCGGCAAATCCCCTCGGCTGATCGGCCCACGTGCCGGACCTCGGAAACCGGATGCGGGACCCCTTCCATGATCAGCACAATGAGGGCGTCCACCGGCGACGGGAGGTGATCGGCGTGCCAGAGAGGCGTTAGTCCCGCGCACCGTGCGCGGGCGGCCGGAGGGCGGTCGTCACATGGCCCGTACCGACGTTCACCGACCCGAGCGGGTGCAGCAGCGGGATCCGCACCTGCGCCGCTGGTTCACCGACATCCACCGACACCACTGGGGCGCCTGCGACCTGGACGAGTTCCTCGCCTCGCCCCAGTGGATCCGCACCCGCTGCTACCGCGAGGTGTCGGCGCAGGCCCCGAACCTCTGCGGCTGCCGGCTCTGCACCTTCCAGGCGTACCGCCGGCTCGGCCGCCGCCAGGAACGCGTCGCCTGGCGTTCGATCCGCCGGCGGCTGCTCGCCGAGCACCGGGGCGGCGGGCGCGATCTCGACGTGCCCCCGATCCGCGGCAAGGCCTGGTAGCCGTGCGCGCGATCAGCGATGAGTTCGCGCGCCCCCACCGGTCTGACCTGGTGCATCCGATCGGATGCGGGAAACCGGCCGACCGCCAGAAGGGACGAGAACCATGACCGTCGCCGACACCACTCCCCCGCCCGTCGCCCGTGGGCTGCACCGCACGTTGTGGGTGCTCCAGGGCTTCCTCGGCGTCTTCCTCATCGTCGCCTCGGCCGGTCCCAAGCTGTTCGGCGAGACGAACGCCGTCCAGACCTTCGAGGACATGGGCGCCGCGCCCTGGTTCCGGTATTTCGTCGGCCTGCTGGAACTGGCCGGTGGCATCGGGCTGCTGGTGCCGCGGCTCGCCGGTCTGGCCGCTGTCGGGCTCGCGCTGCTCATGGTCGGCGCCGCCGTCACCCAGGCGTTCATCCTGGACGGCGGCGCGCTGGTGCTCACACCGGTGGTGCTGTTCGCGCTGTTCGTGTTCATCGCGTGGGGCCGCCGGCACTCGATTCGCCGGCTCCTCGAGCGCTGAGCGGGGGGTGCGCCGGCCGACCCGTCAGGGCGTCCAGCGCACCCCCGGGTTCACCCGCCCGAACCAGTCGAAGACGGCCATGTTGTCCCACCCGTTCCCGGTGCCGTTGATGTCCGCCGGATCCCAGCCGTTGCCGGGGACGGCGTACCAGGTGGGTTCCCAGTAGAAGACCCCGATCGCGCCGGCGTTGCGGGCGGTGTTCTGGACCCAGTCGAACTGCTGGGCCTGCCCGGCCCACGTCGCGCTGATGCCGTCGCAGGTCGCGTCGCCGATGACGTTCGGCTGGCCGTCCGCGTCGTCCCGGGTGAAGGGGTACGCGGTCTCCACGATCACCACCGGCTTCCCGTAGCGGTTCCGCAGGTCGACGATGTTGTTGTAGAGGTTCGCCAGGCTGCCGTGCCACATGCAGTAGTAGGACAGGGCCGTCATGTCCCACTGCACGCCCTGGGCGCGGATGCCGTCGTAGAACCACCGGGCGTTGGCGTTGCTGTCGGCGTTCGCGGTATGGATCATCACCGGGATACCGCCGCCGCAGGCCTTCACCGCGTTGTAGCCCTGTTTCAGCAGGCCGGCCAGCGGGGCGAAGTCGTTGTTGACGACCTTCCCCTCGTTCCACAGCATCCCGACGTTGATCTCGTTGCCGATCTGCACGCTGTCCGGCAGGGTGCCCTGCCCCCGCAGGGCGGCGCAGACGTCGTACGTGAAGGCGTACACGTCGTTGCGCAGCTGGCTGAGGCTGTGCCCGGACCAGGCGGCCGGCTTGTACTGCTTGCCGGGGTCGGCCCAGGTGTCGGAGTAGTGGAAGTCGATCAGCACCTTGAGGCCCTTCGCCTTGGCCGTGCGCGCCTGGGCCAGCACCCTGCTCTTGTTGTTGTAGCCGCTGGCCGGGTTGTTCCAGACGCGCAGCCGGACGTAGTTGAGGCCGACGGACTTGAGGATGTCCAGCGGATCGCGGGCGACCCCGTTGGCGTCGTGGTACTTCGCGCCCAGGTCCAGGCTGCGCTGCAACGACGACACGTCGGCGCCCCGCATGCCGAGAGTGTTCGCGGCGGCGACGGGCGCCGGCGTACCCCCGAATGTGGTGGTGGCGGCGAGGACGACGGCCGTGACGGTCCCGGCCAGGGTCCGGCGGCGGTGGGGTGTGGTCACGAGACTTCCTCTCAGCCGACAGTGCAGGGGGCGCCGTTGAGCGAGAAGCCGGTCGGCGGCGCGTCGCTCGCGCTCCAGCGCCCCTGGAAGCCGAAGGTCGCGGATCCGTTCGGCGCGATGACGCGGTTCCAGTCGGCGTTGCGGGCGGTCACGGCGGCACCGGTCTGGCCGACGGTGGCGTTCCACGCGGTGGTGACCTGCTGGTCACCGGGGAAGCTGAAGGTGACGATCCAGCCGTCGACCGGCGCCGTCCCGGTGTTCTGGACCGTCACCGCGGCGACGAAACCTCCGGGCCACTCGGACTGGTTCCGGTAGGTCACCCGGCAGGCCGAGGGCGGCGGGGGCGGCGGTGTGGTCGTCGTGGGCACGGTGACGGTGTTGGACGCGATCGACACGTTGCCGGCCGCGTCCCGGGCCCGCACGTAGTACAGGGTGCGCAGCGGCGTCGGCGCGGGCAGCGGCGCCGTGTACGTCGTGCCCGGCACGGTGGCGACGAGCGTCGAGGTGTACCAGCCGTCGAACCGGTAGACGTTGTACCCGAGCACGCCGGTGTTGTTGCTCGACGGCGACCAGGACAGCGTGGCGGTCGAGGCGGTCACCTCGCCGACTGTCAGGTTCTGCGGTGCGCTCGGCGGGGTGGTGTCCGGGCCGGTGTCCGTCACCGGCGTGACCACCGTCAGCGCGTCGGTGGCGGGCGAACGGCGGCCGTCGCCGTCGCGGGCGGACACCCGGAACGAGTACTGCCGGCCGGGCTGGATGTAGGTGGTGATCGTGGCGGTGGTGACGTCGCCGAGGCTGACGCCGTACACCACGTCGTCGAACGCCTGGTAGTACGTGATGTCGTACCCGACGACGGGGCAGCAGCCGCGCGTGGCGGCCGTCCAGGTGAGGGTGACCGACGTGCTCCGTACCTGGGTGGCGGTCAGGTTCGTGGGCGCGCTCGGCGGGAACGGCGTGGTGCTGGGCGTGCTCGGCGTCGACGTGGGCGGCGGCGGCGCGGTCCCGGTCGGCTCCGCCGCGAAGGCCGCGGCGCCGCCGGGCGCCGGCGCGACCTGGGGATACGCGGTGCCGGCGCCGGCCGACGGCGCGGCGGTCAGCGCGGTTGCGAGCACCGCCGTGGCCAGCACGCCTGCGGCCGGCAGACCCGGCCGCAGGCGGCGGAACAGCGAGGACGAACAGACGGATGCCATACGTCGACGATGCGGTCAACCCATCGATGATCGCCAACGTATCTCACGACTCGGTCGGCGCGGCGGCCCAGCCGGCTCGCCGCGAGGGCGGAAGTTCCGCCTCATTCGTCGTTTTGCGCCGCTTCTGCCGCTGATCGCCCACAATCGGGAAGACGGGGTGAGTCGCCGCGGAACGGCCACCCGCACGCACGAGAGGCCCAGACGGGAACGGCGATGGCCACCTTCGAGTACCGCTGCCAGCAGGACGGCAACTTCGACGTCACGCTGCCGGTCGGCGCCGCGGGCCCGTCGACGAACTGTCCCCGGTGCGGGAACCCGGCGACGCGGGTGTTCGCCGCGCCCCGGCTGGGCCGCATGCCGGCGGCGCTGCGCGAGGCCATGGACCGGACCGAGCGCACCGCGGAACAACCGGAGGTGGTCGGGCGGGTACCCGGTCGTCGCCCGGTACGCCGCTCGACGAACCCGGCCCATGCCCGCCTGCCGCGATGGTGACCACGAGAAGGGCTCAACGCCGTGCCTGAACTGCTGTTCCCCCTCGACTCCGCCAAGAGGTTCACCGACCAGGAGAAGGTCGGGCACAACCGCTGGCATCCCGACATCCCGCCCGTCGCGACGGTACGGCCCGGACAGTCCTTCCGCGTGCACTGCCGCGAGTGGTTCGACGGCGCGATTCACAACGACGACTCCGCCGAAGACATCCGGGACGCTCCGCTGACCCGGGTCCACGCCCTCAGCGGCCCGTTCGCAGTCGAGGGCGCAGAGCCGGGCGACCTGCTCATGGTCGACATCCTCGACATGGGCCCGATCCCGCAGGAGTCCGGTCCGCTGGCCGGCCAGGGCTGGGGCTACACAGGCATCTTCCCGACCGGCAACGGCGGCGGCTTCCTGACCGAGCAGTTCCCCGACGCCTACAAGGCGGTCTGGGACTTCACCGGCCGCAAAGCCACCTCCCGGCACATCCCCGGGGTCTCGTTCACCGGGATCTCCCACCCGGGGCTGATGGGCACCGCCCCGTCCGCGTCGCTGCTGGCCACCTGGAACCGGCGGGAGGGTGCGCTGATCGCCACCGCGCCCGACCGGGTGCCGCCCCTGGCCCTGCCCCCCGAGCCGCAGGACGCGATCCTCGGCGGCCTCGCCGGCGCCGACTTCGACCGGGTGGCCGCGGAGGCGGCGCGTACCGCTCCGCCGCGGGAGAACGGCGGGAACCAGGACATCAAGAACTTCACCGTCGGCAGCCGGGTCTTCTACCCGGTGTACCTGCCGGGAGCCAACCTGTCCGTCGGCGACCTGCACTTCTCCCAGGGCGACGGGGAGATCACCTTCTGCGGCGCCATCGAGATGAGCGGCTTCGTCGACCTGCACGTAGACCTGATCAAGAACGGCATGCAGACGTACGGCGTCGCCGAGAACGCGATCTTCATTCCGGGTGACACCCCGCCGCAGTTCAGCCAGTGGCTGGCCTTCTCCGGCATCTCCGTCACCCTCGACGGCGAACAGCGGTACCTCGACTCGCAGCTCGCGTACCAGCGCGCCTGCCTGCACGCCATCGACTACCTGACCCGGTTCGGCTACCAGCCGGAGCAGGCGTACCTGCTGCTCGGCGCCGCACCGATCGAGGGCCGGCTCTCCGGCGTGGTGGACATCCCCAACTCCTGCGCGACCGTCTACCTGCCCACCGAGATCTTCGACTTCGACATCCGCCCCTCGGCCGCCGGTCCGGCCCGGATCGACCCGGGCAACGGCGCCCCGAAGGCCACCATGAGGTGAGCACGTGACAGCGCCACCGTTCCGGCGGGCTGATCAGGAGGTTCGCGCCGCGCGGGGCGCGGGGATGTCGGCGGTACGCCGCATCGCGGCGGCGCGACCGGGCGTGTAGCCGTACTCCCGGGCGAAGGCGGAGATGAACGCGGACGGGCTGGCGTACCCGATCCGGCGGGCGACCTCACCGACCGGCCGGGTCTCCAGCAGCGCCAGCGACGCGCGCAGGCGCAGCTTCGTGCGCCACTGCGAGTACGACATGCCGAACTCGCGGTCGAAGTCGCGTTGCAGCGTCTTGACGCTGACGTGCAGGCGGTCCGCCCACTCGGCGAGCCCTGTGGTGTCACCCGGGTCGCGGGCCAGTGCCGTGGCGACCGCCACCGCGACGCCCGTACCGCCGGGCTGCCGGTCGTCGGGGCCGGATCGGGGAGCGAGCCCGGCCATGACGCGGCTGCGGGCGGCGGGGGCGTCGCGTTCGTCGTACCCCGGGGTGGTCAGTGCCAGGACGAGCCCAGCGGCCTCGGCGTCGATGGCGGCGACGCCGGCCCGCAGCCCGTCGAGGGCGGCGGGCACCTCGCGCAGGCAGATGCGGTACACCGTCTGCCGGTCCGCCGCGTGCACCTCGTGGATGACGCCCCGGTGCACCCAGAAGACCTCGTCCGGTCCGAGGAAGGTCGTGTGCGGACCGTGGCGGGCGGAGAGCAGACCGTCGGGGGACCAGTAGAACTGGTGCAGGAAGTCCTCGCGGTTCTCGGCGAACGCCAGCCGGGTCACCGACCGGTAGCGCAGGACGAGGATGCCGTCCGGGCGGCCGAGACCGTAGCCGAACTCCTCGCAGCTGACCGGATCCGCCGTGATCGGGCCGGTGACCATCACGCTATGACCTCTCCCCGACATCGGTTGACCTCTGGGCGACATTCCGCCCGCGCGAGTAAGGCTAGCCTAAGCTCTGCAGCCCAGCGGGGCTGCACCTCTGTGTTGAGACCCCGAAGGAACTGGCACATGTCCGTACGACAGCACTGGCGCGTGATCGCCGCCGCCGCGGTGACGCTCGCCGTGGTCACCGGTTGCGGCTCCGACGGCGGCGACGCCGCCGCCGAGTCCGGCGACGCCGCGACCCGCGTCTTCGCCGCCGACAACGGTGAGATCACGATCCCGGCCGACCCCAAGCGCGTCGTCGCCACCGGCTACGCGGTGCCGGTCCTGATCGAGGCGGACGCCGCCCTGGTGGGGATCTCCAGTTGGAAGCGCGGCCTTGCGCTGATGACCGAGGAGGACCGGGCCACCTACGAGCGGCTGCCGAAGGTCGCCGGCGAGGCCGCCGCCGAGACCAACTACGAGGCCGTCGCCGCGGCGAAGCCGGACCTCATCGTGATCGGGGTGCCGAAGCCGGCCCTCGGCAGCCTCGACATGAAGCGGCTGGAGAGCATCGCGCCGGTCGTCGCGATCGGCCCCACCACGCCCGCCGCGTGGCGCGAGCTGTCCCGCCGGCAGTCCGACGCCGCCGGTCGCGGGGCGAACTTCGAGGCGGCCAAGCAGGCGTACGACAAGAAGGCCGCGGAGCTGAAGGACAAGTACGGCACCGCCCTCGCGGGCCTGAGGTTCGGGCACGTGGGCAGCTACGGCGAGATCGCCAAGGGCACCTTCCACCGCGAGTTCGCCGGGTCGTGGGGCACCAACATCGCCCAGGACGCGGGCGTGACCTACTACGGCGAGGTCAAGGAGAAGGGCGGCGGCGGGCTCGACGTCACCGAGTACCCGGCGATCGAGGAGCTGCCGAAGAGCCTCGGCGAGGCCGACGCGATCACGTACACGCTCCAGCCCGACGGCACGCCCGCCGAGGCGGTGCAGCAGGTGCTCGACTCCGCGCTGTGGAAGAACCTGCCGGCGGTCCAGGCGGGCCGGGTGTTCGGGCTGCAGTACACGGAGGCGGCCACGTACGAGTCGGCCCTCAGGACGCTCGACTCGATCGACAAGGCATTCGCGCCGCTGCTGAACCGATGATCGATCGCCACGACCCGGCGGGCCGGGTCGCCGCCCACCACCGCGCAGGCAGTGGCACGGTCCGGATCGGCTACCCGATCGGGGTACGCCGGGTCCGGGTCGTCGCCCGGCGGCGGCTGACCCCGCGCATGCTGCGGCTGACCCTCGGCGGCCCGGCCCTCGCCGGCTTCCACACCTACCAGGCGGACGACCACGTCAAGCTCGTCTTCCCCGACCCGGACGGCACCCGCCGCGACCCCGTCCCGGACGGGCGGGGCATGCTCGACTGGCCGCGCCCGCTGCCGACCACCCGCAAGTACACGGTGCGCCGCCACGATCCCGCCGCCGGCGAGATCGACCTGGACTTCGTGCTGCACGAAGGCGGCGTCGCGTCGGCGTGGGCGGAGGCGGCGGCGGTGGGCGACGAGGTGACGATCGCCGGCCCGCCCGGGGCGAAGGCGTTCCCGCACAGCTACGACCACTACGTCTTCGCCGTCGACGCCACCGCCCTGCCGGCCGTGGCACGCTGGCTGGAGGAGTCGCCGGCCGACGTGTCGGCGCACGTGGTCGCCGAGGTCGACGACCCGGCCGAGCGGGACTATCCGCTGGCCGCGCGCGACGGGGTGACGGTGGCGTGGCTGGTACGCGGGGCCACCGGGTCCACGCTCGCGCGGCAGGTGACGTCGCTGCGGCTGCCGGCCGGGCGGACGTTCCTCTTCGCCGCCGGCGAGGCCGGCGACATCAAGCCGCTGCGTGCCTGGAGCGCCGGCCGCCTCGACTCGCTGATCACCGGGTACTGGAAGCGCGGAGTCGCCGGGCTTGAAGACTGACCTGTCCCGGCGGGTGGCGTTCCTGCTCGTGTCCGTCGCGCTGCTGGTCGTCGCGGCGGGCGCGAGCATGGCCGTGGGCGCGCGGCCGGTCGCGCCGGTCGAGGTGTGGCGGGCGCTCACCGACTTCGCGGCCACGACCGACCACCTCGTCGTACGCGACATCCGGCTGCCCCGGACGATCCTCGGCGTCTGCGTCGGCGCCGCCCTCGGCGCGGCCGGGGTGTTGATCCAGACGCTGACCCGCAACCCGCTGGCGGAGCCCGGCATCCTCGGCGTGACCGCCGGGGCCGGCTTCGCGATCAACCTGGGCGTGCTGGTTGGCGTCGCCGGGTCGCAAGCGGGCCAGCTCGTGCTCGCGGTGGCCGGATCCGCGCTCGCCGCTGTCGCCGTCTACGCGGTCGGACGGACCTCGCCGCTGCGGCTGGTCCTGGCCGGTGTCGCGCTGAGCTGGGTGCTGATGGGCGTCTCACTCGGCCTGCGACTGGGCTTCCCCGACGTCTTCGACAGGTACCGGTTCTGGTCGGTCGGGGCGCTGGCCGGCGCCGAGCGGACGCCGCTGGTGCTGCCCGTGCTGGTGACTGTGGTCGCCCTGGTCGCCGCGATGGCCGCGACCCGGCCGTTGAACGCGCTCGCCCTCGGCGAGGACGTGGCCCACGCGATCGGCGCTCACGTGACCCGGACTCGGATCACCGTCCTGGTGCTCGTCACGGTGCTCACCGGTGTCGCCACCGCGGTGGCCGGCCCGATCGCGTTCGTCGGGCTGATGGTGCCGCACCTGGCGCGGCGGCTCGCAGTCGACTCGATTCCATGGATCATGGCGTACTCGGTGCTGCTCGGCCCGATCCTGCTGCTCCTCGCGGATGTCGGCTCGCGGATCCTGCTGCCCACGGGCGAGGTCCCGGTGTCGATCGTCACGGCGTTCCTGGGCGCTCCGGTGCTGATCTGGGCCGTCCGCCGCTACGGGGCGGCGGCGCTGTGAGCACTGTGACGCTGCGGACGGGACGGTTCCTGGTCCAGATCGAACGGCGCACGGCTGTCGTCTCGGCCGGGCTCGTCACGGCAGCGGCGGCGCTCGCCCTGCTGGCCCTGAGCCACGGGCCGCAGTGGGCGACACCGGCCGAGGTGTTCGACGCCCTGTTCCGGGGAGGCGACGCGGGATTCGTGATCCGGGAGTGGCGGCTCCCCCGGGTGGTCGCGGCGCTGATCTTCGGGGCCTCGCTCGGACTGGCCGGGGCGGTCTTCCAGAACCTGACCCGCAACGCGCTGGGCAGCCCCGACGTGATCGGGCTCGACGCGGGCGCGTACACCGGGGCGCTGGTGGCGATCACACTGCTGAACGGCACCGCCGGGCAGCTCGCGGCCGGGTCGGTGGCGGGCGGGCTGCTCGCCGCCGCCCTCATCTACCTGCTGTCGCTGGACTCCGGGCTCAGCGGCGTCCGGCTGGTGGTCATCGGCATCGCCGTCAACGCGATGCTGACCGCGCTGAACTCCTGGATCGTGCTGCGGGCCGAGATCGACGTGGCGCTCGCCGCGACCGGGTGGAACGCCGGCTCGCTCAACGGCGTCGACTGGGCCGAGGTGCGGCTCCCGTTCGTCGTCATCGGCCTGTTCGTCCTGCTGCTCGTCGTGGTCTCGCACGCCATGCACCAGGCGGCGCTGGGCGACGAGATCGCGCGCACCACAGGCGTACGCCTGGGCCGGCTCCGCCTGCTGCTGGTCCTGGCCGGGGTGGGCTGCACCGCGACGGTGACAGCGGTGGCCGGGCCGGTCGTGTTCATCGCGCTCGCCGCGCCCCAGATCGGCCGGCGGCTCGCGCGGGCCGCGGGTGTCCCACTGGTGCCGGCGGCGCTGACCGGCGCGGTGCTGCTGCTGGCCGCCGACCTCGTCGCGCAGATGCTGCTCGCGCCGGTCGCCCTGCCGGTCGGGGTGGTCACCACGGCGATCGGCGGTTGCTATCTGATCTGGCTGCTCGGCATGGAGGTGAAACGGCGGTGACCAGTCGTCTGATCGCGGAGGACGTCACGCTCGGCTACGGCGAGCGGGTGGTGTCGACGGGAGTCAGCCTGGCCGTGCCGGACGGCGCGTTCACGGCGATCGTCGGACCCAACGCATGCGGGAAGTCGACGCTGCTGAAGGCCATGGTCCGGCTGCTCACGCCGGCGTCGGGCGCGGTACGCCTGGACGGCCGGGACGTCGCCGAGCACCGGCCGAAGCCGTTCGCCCGCCAGGTCGGCTTCCTGCCGCAGGGCCTCGTCGCGCCGGAGAACATCGTCGTCCGGCGGCTCGTCGCCCGGGGCCGCTACCCGCACCAGTCCCTGCTCGGCACCGGCACCGCCGCCGACGAGGAGGCCGTCCGGTCGGCCATGGCGGTTGCCGGCGTCACCGACCTGGCCGAGCGGCCCGTCGAGGAACTCTCCGGCGGCCAGCGGCAACGCGTCTGGATCGCCATGGTGCTGGCGCAGGAGACGCCGTACCTGCTGCTGGACGAGCCCACCACTTTCCTGGACATCACGCACCAGTACGAGCTGCTGGCACTGTTCGCGCGGCTGCGCGACGAGGGACGCACGGTCGTCGCGGTGCTGCACGACATCAACCAGGCGTGCCGGTTCGCCGATCACATCGTGGCGATGAAGGCCGGCCGGGTCGTCGCGCAGGGGCCGCCGGCCGACGTGGTGGACGCCGACCTCATGCGGGAGGTCTTCGGTCTGCCCAGCGTGGTGATGCCGAACCCGGTCACCGGCACCCCGATGGTGGTGCCGACCGTGTAGTGGTACGGGAACAGTTGTGCCCGCCTGCTCTCGATTCAGGGCACCTCACTTGCAGGTTCCGCCCTCGTCCTCGGGACCGTCGCCAGACAGCTCCGATCAGACAGCCGCTACAGGCCCGGCAGCGCGTCAGCCAGCCGACAAAGAGCTGAGCCAAACGGATGACGGTTGCGGAGAGCATCCGCGATAGCGTGCCACGGTGATCAGACCGTTTGACTTGTGGGGCCAGCGTGGGTGGCGCGGTCAAGAGGTGGCAGGAGAATCCAACTACAGCAAGGAGATCCGGGCGCTCTTCGGGCGATCCTTCGACCCGGACGGCACCGAGATCACCACCCGGGCCCACCTCATGCCCGAGCCGACCAACAAGTACGACCCCAACGCCGTCAAGGTCGTCTGCTCCGGCAACTGCGTCGGCTACCTCCCGAAGGGGGATGCAGCCCGGTACGCACCGGTCCTCACGCAGCTGATCGATCAGGGTTGGACACCTCAGGTCCAAGCCGACGTGTGGGGCATGGAGCGGCCGGACTGGGACAACCCTCGCCGCAGCAGGTTCGTCTGCTCGGTCAGAATCGATCTCGCCGAGCCCCACATGATCGTGCCGACGAACATGCCTCCGCTGGAGCTGCACACGGTTCTCCCCACCGGCCGGTTCGTCCAGGTCACCGGCGAGGAGAAGCACATGGCTCACCTCGCCTCGCTGGTGAGCCCGGCGGGTGAGTCATGGGTCTACGTCACCCTCCACGAGGTCGAAGTCCAGCGAGCCCGCTCCACCCGAACCCTCGTCGAGGTCAGGATCAACGGCGAGGTGGCGGGGACCCTCAGCCCCGTCATGTCGACCGAGACGCTGCCGGTGCTTACGCACCTTCGAGGCATGGGGCTGATAGTCGCCGCCCGAGCAGTGCTGAAAGGGAACAGGGTCAAGGCCGACGTCGCTGTCAACATGTGCAAGGCAAGCGAACTCTCGAACGCCTGGCTGGAATCGCCTCCGACGGCCAACGGAGTGAAGGCGGCAGCCGAAACCGTGACGACACCCGCACAACCGGCCACACCTGCTCCGCAGTGGCGGTTCGTCACGCCACCAACGTGGCCTTCGCCCCCGCCCGGTTGGGTGCCACCGCAGGGCTGGCGTCCGGACCCGTCTTGGCCCCCAGCACCCGAGGGATGGCAATTCTGGGTCCGGCACGGCTAGCTCCAGACGCTGCAATCTTCAGGGGGGACGTTGGCGACGGCGACGACTTTCGATGACCACGAGCGGTCCCGGTGGGCAGGACGATCAGCGGCGTACGAACGGAGCTTCGCCCCGCTCTGCGCCTTCACCGCAGGCGCTCTCTTGGACGCCGCCGGCGTCGAAGCCGGCAGCAGGGTGCTCGATGTCGGAACCGGACCGGGAACTGTCGCGGCGCTGGCGTGCGGCCGCGATGCACTTGTCACAGCGGTTGATGCCGAGCCCAGCATGGTGGACCTTGCGCGCCGACGGCTTGCTGAGGCCGGGGCGGTGCACCAGGGAGCCCTGCCCGACCTGCCGTTCCCGGATCGGTGCTTCGACGCGGCGGTGGCGAACTTCGTGATGAACCACGTCGGACACCCGGCCGCCGCGCTCCGAGAGCTTCGACGGGTAGTGCGGCCGGGTAGCCGCATCGCCGTGACGATCTGGCCCTACCCGCTGCCACCACTTCAGCAGCTCTGGGGACAGATCTTCGATGCCGCGGGCGGTAGACGTCCGGTCGTGATGCACAAGGTCGACCCGGCTAGGGACTTCCCGCGGACCGCGGAGGGCCTGACGACCCTGCTGGCCGATGTGGGACTCGGCGGCGTGCAATGCGACACCATCACCTGGGTGCATCGCACCGATCCCGAGGACTGGTGGAGCGGTCCGGCCAACGGCATCGGAGCCCTGGGGATGCTGATGGAGAGCCAGCCGCCGGAGATGATCGTTCGCATTCGGGAGACGTACGACAAGCTGACAGCAGCTTATCGAGGCGACGACGGACTCCTCGCACTTCCCACCGCCGCATTGCTGGCATCAGCCGTCGTCGCGTAGCGCTGTCCGGTTCATGGCCTACTCGCCGTGGCACGGTCCGGCCCGACCGTGTAGACCGGTGGGCCGCTCCGGTATGCCAAAGTCGATCCGAGCGGGCCGGGCGGCTCGGGAGAACCGGTACGACGAGAGGACGGGACACCCCATGCAGAAGTCATCCCTGACCGCACTGGCCCGCGAGCAGCTGAAGCTCGCGCACGCCTCCTCCAACGGCCGCAGCAGCTCCACCGTCTACGGCGGTCACGAGCACAGACTCCGACAGACGGTGATCGCGCTGACCGCCGGCCAGATGCTCGGCGAGCACGAGAACCCGGGTGAGGCCACGGTCCACGTCCTGCACGGCCGGGTCCGGCTCGGCGCCGGCGAGACCTCCTGGGACGGCGCGCCCGGCGATCTGCTGATCGTGCCCGACCGTCGGCACACGCTGGAGGCGCTCGAAGACTCCGCTGTGCTGCTCACCGTCGCCAAGCGCTGACCGCCCCGTACCCCCGGCCCGCTGCGGACCGGCGGCGGTCGGTGGCGCGGGACGGACCGTGACGATGCGACGAGGCCGCCGAGCTAGACGGCTTCCGCCAGGTCCGGACGAGTCCGTTCGCCCCATCGGACGACAGCCGGGGCGACCAGGCCGACCGCGACGAAGACGGCACCCATCAGCAGCCAGCCGGGGGCGCCCCACACGATGCAGAGCAGGCCCAGGACGGAAGGGGCGGCGACGTTGGCCAGCCCTGTGCCGAGCCCGGCGACTCCCGTGTACTGGCCTTGCGCGTGCGAGGGTGCGAGCCGGAACTGCACCTCGAGCGAGCCGGCCGTGTGCCACAGCTCGCCCACCGTGTGTGCGGCGACTCCCAGCGTCATCACCGTCACGGCGAGCCATCCGGGCATCGTCGACGTGGCGGCGATCAGGGCCATCCCGACCAGGAACGCCGACCCGGAGCGACGCATGGCCCGGCCGGCGGCCGGGCCGGTGTCGATCCCCCGGCTCGCCCTGACCTGGAGCGCCGCCACGAGGGCGGTGTTGACGAGTACGGCCGCCCCGACGAACCAGCGCGGCGCGTCGGTACGCGAGATGATCCACACCGGCAGCGCGAAGACCAGTACCTGGCCCTGAATGCCCATCACGGCGTCGAGCACGGTGAACGCCAGGTACGGCTTGTCCCTCAGTGCGACCCAGCGTCCGGTCATGTGGGGTACCGCAACGGGCGGCAGTGAGGGCAGCCGGGTGATGACGGCGGCGCACGCCACGAAGCTGACGGCGTTGCCGACGATCAGGGTCAGGTAGGCGGCGCGGGTGTCCAGTTGCACAGCGGCGCCGGCCACGAGGGCCCCGCAGGCTCCGGCGAGGTTGGCGACCGAACGGAGGTAGGCGCGGAACCCGGCCAGGTTCGTGCCGCCGAAGCCGCGCACCAGCGGGCCGCGTGACGCCCCGCCTGCTGATTGGGCGAGCTGGTTGAGGCAGACCAGGACGACGAACGGCCAGAACGTGTGGACGAAGACGAGGGCGGCCGTGGTGGTCGCTCGGACGACCAGGGTCAGCAGGTAGATCTCGCGCGGGCCCCGTCGATCGGCGAGATGCCCCGTCGGGATCCCGGCGAGCATCCCGACGAGTGCCGCGGCGCCCATGCCCAGGGCCACCTGCGCGAGGGGAAGCCCGACCGAGCGGGTGAAGAAGAGCACGGCACTGGTCATGAAGACGCCGATCCCGACCATGTTGACGAAGGTCGCGACGGCCAGGACGCGGCGAGGGCCGCGTTCGGGGACGAGTCCTCTGGCCACGAGCCACGAGCTGCGCGGTGGAGGAGCGGAGAGGGACCTGGTCGCTGCCCGCAAGGGGTGAGGCCTTCCGTCGAGCGTCGTGGACTCGTGGCAGGGCGCCGCTAGTCGAGGCCGGCCAGTTCCTCGGGGGACAGGCGCAGCGCTCCGGCGGCCAGGTTCTCGACCAGATGGTCGGGGTTGCCCGTGCCGGGGATGGCCAGCATGTGCGGCCCGCGGCTGAGGGTCCACGCGATCCGCACCTGCGCGGGCGTCGCCCCGTGGGCGCGGGCGATGGCCGCCACCGCCTCGTTGGTGGCCACGCCACCGGCCTCCCGTCCGTCGCCGGCGATCGCGAAGAACGGCACGAAGGCGACACCCTGCTCCCCGCAGGTGCGCACGAGCTGGTCGTGCACGCGCCGGGTGTCGACGCCGTACGGGTTCTGCACGCAGACCACCGGGGCGATCGCCTGTGCCTGCGCGAGGTGCTGCGGGCGGATGTTCGACAGGCCGAGATGCCGGATGAGGCCGGCGTCCCGCAGGTCGGCCAGCGCGCCGAAGTGCTCCGCGACCGACTCCAGCCCGTTCTGGCGCAGGTTGACGACGTCCAGGTGGTCACGGCCGAGCTGGCGCAGGTTCTCCTCGACCTGTCCGCGCAGCTGGTCGGGCCGGGCCAGCGGCAGCCACTCTCCGGAGGGGTCGCGGCCCGGCCCGACCTTCGTGGTGATGACCAGTTCGTCGGCGTACGGCGAGAGCGCCGCGTTGATGATCTCGTTGGCCGAACGCAGCGGCGAGAAGTAGAACGCCGCCGTGTCGATGTGGTTGACCCCGAGTTCGACCGCCCGGCGCAGCACGCCGATGACGCGTTCGCGGTCGCTCGCCGCACCATTGTTGCCGGTCAGGCGCATCGCGCCGAATCCGATCCGGTTGACAGTCAGGTCGCCGAGCGTCCAGGTACCTGCGGACGCCGCAGTAATCATGTTGGGCACTGGGCGAACCTAGCCATCCCCGCTGACCTGCACAGCCGGTCATCCGCCCGATACCGATCCGCGGGGATCACTGTTAACTTGTTTACAGTGAACGACGGTGGTTTCCCATGGGCAACGGCCTCGACCTTGCCGTAGTGCGGACCGCAGGCGACCAGTTGCGGCTGACGGCCGTGGGCGGTCACCGTGCACCCGCCAGGAGCCGCACGGTGACCGCCCAGAACTGCCGGCTACTCGCTCGTTCCACCTTCATCGGAGGTACGGCGATCGCGCCTACTGGTCAGGCGCGGGTGCGCTGCCGCAGCCGGGTCGAGACGACCGCGACGACCGCCATGAGGACCGCCACGACCAGGGACGGCAGGGCGTCGGGCCGGCGCAGCAGTTCTTCCGTCAACCCGGCGTTGTCCAGTTGGTGCAGCGTGCCCAGCAGGAGGGTGGGGACGACTGCGATCAGCAGTCGCTGGTCGGCCGTCGCCACCCACAGGAAGGCGGCCACCCCGGCGAGCACCATGACGGCGGCGACGATCCGCGGGCCCGCGTCGACCATGCGGAGGCCGCCCGCGGGGATCAGATGCAGGGCGAGGATGCCTGCGGTGACCAGAACGGCGTTCGCCCGGGGTGCCGGCGGCACGTCCGCCGGACGCCGCAGGCCCAGCACGATCAAGGGCGCGGCGACGACCGGCGCCCACCACTGCGGCAGGCCGTTGAGGAACAGGTACGGGGAGATCACGGTCGGCACCACCGCCGCTGCCACCGCCAGGACGGCGGCGGTGCGGGTACGGCCCGCGACGAGCGCTACCAGCGCCGCGCTCAGCACGATCTCGTGGACGCCCTGATTGCGCAGGACGGTCAGGGGGTCCGAGAGTCCGCCGTACTGGAACGCCTCGACGATGTCGTCCAGGCCGATGAGCACACCCAGCGCCAGCGCCGCCAGGGCGCCGAGGTGGATGCCCTGCCAGAACAGCACGGCGACGGGCCGGGGCGCGGCGCCGCCACCGTGTACCCGCAGGGCGCCCCGGATGAGCGAGGCCGCCTCCCGGAGGCTGGGCCAGCGACGGTTGGTCGGTTCGTCGCCGATCAACGTGTCGATCAGCTCGTCGGCGCGTTCGCGGCGGTAGCCGGCCGGGTAGGCCCGCAGCAACATCCGGTAGCGCTTCTCCAGAACATCGGAACTCATGCTGGTCTGATCCTCGCGGTAGAAGGTTGACGGGCACTTGCCTGCGACGTGAGCCGGCGTGGCAGGCGGTCCATGACCACCCGCGCGGCCTGGGCGAGCCGGTCGGCCTCTTCGGTGAGTACGCGACAGCCCTCGTCGGTGAGCCGGTAGTAGCGACGGGCACGCCCGTTGACGATCTCCTCCCCGTCGGCGGTGACGAGTCCCTCGCCGAGCAGCCGGTCGATCACCGAGTACAGCGATCCGGCGGCGAGGGTCACCCGCCCGTCGGACAGCTCGGTCACCCGCTTGATCACGGCGTAACCGTGGAGCGGCCCACCGAGCAGGGCGGCGAGGACGAAGTACGACGGTTCCCGTAGCGCGGGACGCGAAGCAGATCCCATGAGCTGAATATACAACCAACTTGAGTATCTAACCAGAGTGACTGTGCACAGTGCTCCGCGCGCCCTTGCCCAAATTATCTTAATGGTTAAGGTAATTGGATGAGTACATCGACCGACTTCTCCGTGGCGATCGCCGGCGCCGGACTCTCCGGCCTCTGCCTGGCTCAGTACCTGACGCGCGCCGGCATCGACGTGCACGTCTACGAGCGGGACCCCGGCCCCTTCGTCCGGCGGCAGGGCTACCGGATCATCCTCGACCGGTACGGGCTGGCGGCGCTGCGCGAGAGCCTGCCGCGCCCGCTGTACCGGCTGGCGCTGGCCACCGGCGACGAGCCCGGCGGGCACCTGCGCTTCACCGACCGGCGGCTGCGGGACGCCTTCACGATCACGTTCAAGGACGATCCGCACGAGACCCGCCAGGTGGACCGGCTGACGCTGCGGTCGATCCTCCAGTCCGGGCTGGACGGCCGCATCCACTACGGCAAGGCCGCCGTCGCCGTGGACAGCGGCGGCCCGGCCGGGCTGCGGCTGCGGTTCTCCGACGGCAGCGCCGCCGCGGCCACAGTCGTGGTGGGCGCCGACGGCGTGGGTTCGGCGCTACGCGCGCAGCTCATGCCGGACGCCGACCCGGCGGACACCCCGATGGCGGGCATCTACGGCCGGTCGCCGCTGTGGCGCGACGGCGCGAGCGTCATCCCGGACGCGCTGCGCACCAGCGGAGTCCTGTCCATCGCCGACCGGCCGGGCAGTGCCTTCTTCTTCACCTCCATGCGGTTCGGCGAGAGCCCACGGCAGGCGTTCACGCGCCTGGCACCCGGCAGCTACGCCCCCACCGGCGACGACTACGTCATGTGGGCGCTGCTGCTCCGGAGGGACGAACTGCCCACCGCCGTCCGCGGTGACCTGCGGGCGCTGTGGCACATGGCAGCCCGGATGAGCATCGACTTCCACCCGCTCGTCCGGCGGCTGGTCGACACGGCCGAACTGGACGCCACCGTGCTCAACCTGTTCGCCACCGGCCGGCGGCCGCACCGGTGGGCGGTGCCCCGGGCGACGATGATGGGCGACGCCGTACACGTCATGCCGCCGTTCGGCGCCCACGGCGGCAACACCGCGCTGCGCGACGCCGCCCTGCTCGGCCACAAGCTGGTCGGGGCCCGGGCGAGCGGCACACCGGTGGAGGAGGCGATCGCCGGCTACCAGGACGAGATGGTGCCGTACGCCTTCCACGCCGTCGACGACGCCGCCAGGCTGATGCGCCGCCTCACCGGAGGCGCCGCGGCACCGCACTGGGTGCTGACCCGCGTGCTACCTCGGCTGCACCGGGTCACCGTGCCGGAGGCATGATTGCCCGCATGTCCCACGATCCGGCCCGTGCCTCCGCGATCGCCGACCTCATGCGCGCCGGGCGGGAGACGTCGCGGCTGTCCACGGTGCTGCGGTACGCCATCGCGGAACGGCTCGGCCTCGCCGTGAGCGACCTGGAATGCCTGGACTTCCTGGCGGACGCCGGATCCGCCACGGCGGGACAGATCGCCGAGCGGACCAACCTCACCACCGGTGCGGTCACCAGCATGCTCCGCCGGCTGCAGCAGGCGGGTTACGTGACGGCCGAACGCGACCCGGCGGACCGGCGGCGGGTCGTCGTCACCATGCGACCGGAGCGGATCGCCGACCTGGAGCGACCGTACGAGCGTTTCGCCGAACGGGCGGAACGGCTCGTCGAGGGCTACAGCGCCGAGGAAATCGGGCTGCTGGTCCGGCACCACGACCGCCTGCAGGCGATGTACCTCGCCGAGCTGGACCACCTCCGCGGCGACGGCACCGGGCAGCGGCCCGCCTGAGCCGGCGTCTCCTGTCGCTCCGCCGTCATCCCACGGCCGCGAGGAAGTCCGAGTAGAACAGGCCCAGGCCGGCCGCGACGCAGACGCCGGCCACGATCCAGAACCGGACCACGATTGTGGACTCGCTCCACCCGGCCAGCTCGAAGTGGTGGTGCAACGGCACCATCCGGAAGACCCGTCGTCCGGTGGTCCGGTACGAGACGATCTGGATCACCCAGGTCGTGGTGATGATGACGAAGAGCCCGCCGATCAGGATCGAGAGCAGCGTCGTACGGGTCACCACCGCGAGCCCGCCGATCAGGCCGCCCAGCCCGAGCGCGCCCACGTCACCCATGAAGATCCGCGCCGGGGACGTGTTCCACCACAGGAAACCCACGCAGGCGCCGGCCGCGGCTGCCGCGATCATGGCGATCTCCAGGGGATCGCGGACCTGGTAGCAGTACTCGTTCACGCGCGCGTACCCGTCGTCGGCGCACCAGTGCCGGTACTGCCAGAAACCGATCAGCGAGTACGCGCCGAGCACCAGGATCGACGCGCCGGTGGCTAGGCCGTCGAGGCCGTCGGTGAGGTTCACACCGTTCGACATCGCCGTGATCACGAAGATGAAGACCATGACCGCGCCGACCTTGCCGACGTCCAGCCAGCTGATGTCGCGGATGAGCGAGATGTGCTCGCTGGCCACGGTCTGGCCGTTGGTGCTGGGCACGTACAGCGCGGCCACGCCGAACCCGCCACCGACCAGCGCCTGGCCGAGCAGCTTGCCCTTGGCCGACAGCCCGTCGGAGTTGCGCCGGCGCACCTTGAGGATGTCGTCGAAGAAGCCGACCGCACCGCAGAAGACGAACAACCCGAGCAGCACCAGGGCCGTCATGGTGGGCCCCTCCTGCGCGATCTGCCGTTCGGGCAGGGTGGTCAGGGCGAGGTGCCCGGCGACGTACGCGAGGACCGTCGCCACGATGAAGACGACGCCGCCCATCGTGGGCGTGCCCACCTTGTTCTCGTTGCTGGCGAGCCCGATGGACCGGATCGGCTGACCGGCCTTCAGCGCGGTGAAGACGCGAACCGCCACCGGCGTGCCGAACAGTGAGATGACGAACGCGACAGCGGCCGCGACGATGACCGCCCTCACCGGTGGACCTCCACGAGGTCCGGATTTGGTACCGCGTCCCCACCGCTCTTCGCGAAGTCGTCGATCACGACACGTGAGCTTGCCATCCGGCGGCGGACGGAGCAGCCCCCTGACCGTCACCACGCCGAGGCTGGCGCGTACGCCGTAGCGTCGACGGCATGAGAACGATGGTGGTGTCGCTCGCGGTGGCCGCGGTGGTGGTGCTCGCGCTCGTCGTCTTCGTCGCCCGGCGGGACCGGACGAGGCGCCCGTCGGACGAGGACCCGGGTGCGGTCCGCCAGGCCGGCGCCGACCAGCACAGGCACGATGCGCAGCGTCAGGCCGCGTCGGGCCTCGCGGATCGGCACCGCAACCCGCCGAGCACATAGGCCCGACCGGCGGACGCGGTTGCGCGTACCCCTGATCCTGAGCTCATGGGTGACGCGGACGTGCTTGCGGCCACCGAGATCGGCTTGCTGCAGGGCGGTGACCGGGCAGCGATAGTCGCTGCTCTGGCCATGTTGAACGCGCGCGGGGTCCTGGCGGCAGGGGCCGGCCGGGTCCGCCGGACAGGGTCGCTTCCACCGGAGTGCGAACCGCTGGAGCGGGCGCTGTACGCCGCCCTCTACGGATCCGTCGGCCCCGGGGAACTCGGCCGGCAGAAGCGCGTACAGCGAGCGCTCCGCGACGGGCGGCGGAGCCTGGCCCGGCGAGGTCTCGCGCGGACGCCCGGCCGACGGACGCTGCTGCCGATTCTGCTGGTGGTGCTGCCTCCGGCGTTGCTCGTGAAGCTGGTGGCAGCGGGAGTGGTCGGTGTGACCGAGGGACTGGTGGCCGTCGTGGTTCTCGTGGGAATCGCCGTGTGGTCGCTCCCCCTCCGTACCGTCGCCGGAACGCGGGCCCTGGCTGCCGCCCGCGAGCGACACGGCGACCTCCTCGAACGACCCGATCTGGAACCGGCTGAAGTAGGCCTCGCGGTGGCGCTCTTCGGCACCCCCGCGGCGCAGGCGCTGATGCCGCGGTTCACCCGGGACGCCGGCCTGCTCGACGGCGGCCGGAACTCACACCAGGTCGACAGCCGCCTCGATTCGTCGCCGTGGGGCGCGAACACCAGCAGCTTCTGGAACTGACCGGCCGCCGTCGTCCTCACCGCCGGACCCGCGGCGTGGGCCGGTCTTATCGGTGGCCCCGCGGCGATCCACCGCGCAGGATCACCTGATGGTTTCACCGGACACAGTTCTCTCCGACCTCCGCGAGGCGTGGCGCCGTGCGCTGGCCGGCAGGCTGCTGGGCCTGTACCTGCACGGGTCCCTCGTGGCAGGCGACTTCGACGTGAACCGCAGCGACCTCGACCTGCTCGCGGTGCTCGCCGGTGACCCGGACGAGAAGCTCCTCGACGTACTCGCCGAACTGCACGCGGACCTCGACCGGCGGCACCCACGGTGGGCCGGCCGGATCGAGGTGGAATACGTGTCACTGGACGCGGTGCGCGCCGTTCCCGGCCGAAACCACGTGATCGCCCGGATCAGCCCCGGGGAGTCGTTGCACCTGCTGCCCGCCACCACCCACCGCGTCGTGACCTGGGCCGCCGTGCACGACTACGGCCGTACGCTGCTGGGACCGCCGGCCGGCGCGCTGTTGCCCGCCGTCGAACCCGGCCTCGTCCGCGCGGCCCTGCGGGACCACGTCCGCGACTGGCCGGCCTGGGTGCTCGAGATGACCCCACCCGGAGCCCAGTCGTACGCGGTGCTCACGCTCTGCCGGGCCTTCCAGCGTCTGCGCAACGGCCGGCAACTGTCCAAGCGGCAGGCCGCCGGGCAGATGATCGCCGCCTTCCCACGTTGGGCGGACCTGATCGTCTGGGCGCGCGACTGGTGGTACGACTCCGGCCAGGACACCGATCCTGGCAGGCTCGACGAGGTCCAGGCATTCGTGCACGAGGTCAGCGCCGCCATCCTCGCAGCGGAGCGTCAGGCGTAGACCGAGCGCGCCCGGTGACTGCCGGTCGACGGTTGAGAACAGTTCGCCGAAGCGCACGGTCAGGCCGAGCGGGCCGGCGCCGGGAGGTGGAGACGGCCGTCGTGGACCTCGGCGACCTGGTCGGCGGCGGTGAGGTGGGCGCGGTCGTGGGTGACCAGGACGGTGGCGGTGGCCTGCTGATGGGTCAGGCGGGTGATCAGGTCGATGACGGCGGCGCCGCGTTCGTGGTCGAGGGCGCTGGTGGGTTCGTCGACGAGCAGCACGGTGGGGTCGTTCATCAGGGCGCGGGCGATGTTGACGCGCTGGCGCTGACCGCCGGAGAGCTGGTGGGGCCGGCGGTCGGCCTGGCCGGCGAGGCCGACCGCGTCGAGAAGTTCCATGGCGCGGGTGCGGGCTGCGGCCGGCGGGTGGCCGTCGATGTGGGCCATGACCTGAAGTTGCTCGGCGGCGGTGAGGGAGGGCAGCAGGTTGGGCTGCTGGAACACGATGCCGATCCTGCGGCGGCGCAGGTCGGCGAGTTCGCTCCGGATCATTCCGGTGGTGGGGGTGCCGTCGACGGTGACGGTGCCGGAGTCGGGGGTGATGAGGGTCGCGGCGACCGCGAGGAGGCTGGACTTGCCGGAGCCGGAAGGGCCGATCACGGCGGTCAGGCTGCCCTTGGGCACGTCCAGGGTGACGCGGTCGAGGGCGGTCAGGCGGCCCTCGCCGTCGGGGTAGGTGAGGGTGATGTCGGTCAGGTTCAGGCTCATCGGGCGCTCCCCAGGGCGGTCAGCGGGTCGACGGAGGTGATGCGGCGGATGGACAGAGCGGCTCCGAGGGCGCCGAGGATGACGATCACGGCCGCGGGGAGGAGGACGGTTGCCGGAGTGAGGAGGAACGGCACCGCGGATCCGGCGACCAGGGCGCCGAGGGCGGCGGCGATGCCGGTGCCGAGCAGGGTGCCGCCGGTGAGCAGGACGACGGCCTGTCCCAGGGCGTCCTTGAGGAGGTTGGCGGTGGAGGCGCCGAGTGCCTTGAGCACGGCGACGTCGCCGCTGCGCTGGATGGTCCAGACGGTGAAGAAGGCGCCGATGACCAGGGCGGAGATGGCGAACAGGAAGCCGCGCATCAGCTGTAGGGAGCCGTTCTCGGAGGTGTAGGAGCCGATCGCGGACAGCGAGTCGTCGACGGAGACCGTCACGGTGCCCGCCTGCCGGTCGATGGCCGCCAGATCGGCCCCCGAGGTGGTGGTCAGGGCGACGACGGTGGCCGTCGGGCCGCCGCCACCGGTGCCGGTGGGAGGCGCGATCCGCTGCCACGCGTCCAAGCTGGTCCACACCACAGGGGTGTGGCTGAAGGAGGCGTCGCCCCGTACGGCAACCACTGTGAGTTGCTGCGCGGCCAGCGTGATCGAGTCACCGGCCTGCACGCCGAGGTCGGCGGCGGCCTTGGTGGACAGCACTGCCGAGCGCCCGTCGATCCGGCCGCTGTCGGGGGCCAGGCGGGAGCCGGGCCGGACGCCGAAGGCGGAGACCCCGGCGCTTCTGTCCCCGGCGGTGGCCTTGGTGGTGGTGATGCCCAGCGGTTCGGCGCCGGTGACTCCGGGGGCCTCGGCCCACTGCTGCCACTGCTTCTCGGTGACCGTGGAGTTGGAGTACGACACACTCTGGCCGTCGCCGGGGGCCTGGAAGGCGATCCTGTCGGCGGGCAGGCCGGTGATGGCCGAGACGTTCTGCTGGCCCAGTCCGGCCGTCAACCCGGACAGCAGCCCGACCAGCAGGGTGATCAACACGATGACGGTCCCCATCAGGGCAAAACGGCCCTTGGCGAACTTCAGATCT
Source organism: Micromonospora sp. AMSO1212t (assembly GCF_008868145.1). Taxonomy (NCBI): domain Bacteria; kingdom Bacillati; phylum Actinomycetota; class Actinomycetes; order Micromonosporales; family Micromonosporaceae; genus Micromonospora; species Micromonospora sp. AMSO1212t. The sequence continues at coordinate 35,846 of NZ_WBKS01000011.1, read as the reverse complement.
CTCCAGGCGACGAACACGGCCTCGGCCTGTCCTTTCCAGCGGTGGAAGCGGTATGGATCCACCATCGCGGCCGACGCCCGTGTGCGCGTCTGGCGTAGGACGGCACTTCGCGGGCCGGAAGACGGCACCCGGGTTCTAACTTTCGATAGAGGCCCCCGGGCCGCCTGCCTCGGTAACGTGGGACGCACTGTGAGCACCGCTGCCCCCGTCCTGACGCCGACCATCCGGGCCCTGGCCTGGTGCCTGCACCTGCTGATCGCCGGCCTGCTCGTCCTGGCCGCCGGCCGGGCGGTGGCCGTCGACCGGCCCCACGCCGGACTGATCGTCGCTGCTGCGGCGGCGTTCGGCCTGACGTACGCCGCCGGGCCGTTCCTTCCCCGCATCCGCCGCTCGCGGCGGGCCGCCGCGTGGTGGCTGGCCGCCGTGGGCGCCGTGTGGCTGTTGCTGCTGGGCCTGTCCCCCGACGCGATCTGGGTGGCCTTTCCGCTGTACTTCCTCCAGCTCCACCTGCTGCCGCGCCGCGCCGGCCTGACCGCCGTGGTCGTCACCGCCGCGGCTGCCGTCGCCGGGTTCGCCGCCCACACCGGTTCCTTCACCCCGGCGGTGGCGATCGGTCCCACGCTCGGCGCCGCCGTCGCCGTCGGGGTGGTGTGGGGATACCAGGCGCTGTACCGGGAGAGCGAGCAGCGCAGGCAGTTGATCGAGGAACTCACCGCCACCCGGGCCGACCTGGCCCGGGCCCAGCACACCGCCGGCGTGCTCGCCGAACGCGAGCGTCTGGCCCGGGAGATCCACGACACCCTCGCCCAGGGCCTGTCCAGCATCCAGCTGCTGCTGCGCGCTGCCGAGCGCGCCCTGCCCGGCCGGACCGACGCCGCCGCCGGCCACGTCGACGCGGCCCGCCAGGTCGCCGTGGACAACCTCGCCGAGGCCCGACGCTTCGTCGCCGCACTCACCCCGCCCGCCCTGGAGGGCACCACCCTGGCCGACGCCCTGGAGCGCCTGTGCACCACGACCAGCGCCCGCCACCGCCTCACCGCCCGATTCCACCTCGCCGGCGACCCCGTGTCGCTGTCGACCGCCCAGGAGGTGGCTCTGCTGCGTGTCGCCCAGTCCGCCCTCGCGAACACGGTCCGCCACGCCCGGGCCACCACCGCCGAGGTCACCCTCAGCAATCTCGGCGACCACGTCGCCCTGCACGTCGTCGACGACGGGCACGGCTTCGACCCCGAGCAGACGCCCGCCCCGGGCGTCGACAGCGGCGGCTTCGGCCTGGCAGCCATGCGTGCCCGCATGGACACCCTCGGCGGCACGCTGGCCGTCGAGTCCGCGCCCGGCCACGGCACCGCCCTGACCGCCCGGCTTCCCCTCACCCCGCCCACCGAGACCGAGCGCGAGGGCCGCCCGTGACCGACGACGCCCCCATCCGCCTCCTCCTGGCCGACGACCACCCCGTCGTACGAGCCGGGCTGCGCGCCGTGCTGGAAACCGAACCCGGCCTCGTCGTCGTGGCCGAAGCCGCGACCGCCGAGGACGCCGTCACCCGCGCCGCCGAAGGCGACATCGACGTCGTGCTGATGGACCTCCAGTTCGGGAAGGGCATGGGCGGCGCCGAAGCCACCGCCCGGATCACCGCCCACCCGGGGGCACCTCGCGTGCTGATCGTCACCACCTACGACTCCGACGCCGACACCCTGCCCGCCATCGAGGCCGGCGCCACCGGCTACCTCCTCAAGGACGCCCCACCCGAGGACCTGGCCGCCGCCGTCCGCACCGCCGCCGCCGGACGCACCACGCTGGCGCCCACAGTCGCGGACCGGCTGATGAACCGGCTGCGCACGCCGGGCACCGCCCTGACCCGACGGGAGACCGAGGTCGTCGCCCTGGTCGCCGACGGCCTGTCCAACCAGGCCATCGGCGCCCGCCTCCACCTGACCGAGGGCACCGTCAAGTCCCACCTGGCCCGCATCTACGCCAAACTCGGCGTCGACTCACGCACGGCCGCCGTCGCCACCGCCACCGACCTCGGCCTCATCCGCCGCTGACCGGCTCTCCGACGATCGCCTGTTCCCCGCCCGCTGGTCACTGCTCACCCTCCGACGGCCGGTGGCCCCGGTTCCTCGGTCTCTTGTGGTGTCGCCGCGCCGACGCTGGTCGAGTGGCCTGTCAGGTTTCCTCGGTGTCCGCTTTCCAGCGCAGGAGTGACCGACAGGTGACTGCAGTGTCACACGCCGTGTATACGCTGCCACCATGGCCCCGGGTTCACCGACCCTTCTGGAGGCTGCCGACGAGGCGGCCGGGCCGCTGCGAGCCGTGCTGGAGGACGTCTGGCTGACCCTCGACACCGCGGTCGAGGGCGAGGGCCGCTGGTTGGAACTCTACGGAGGTGTACCGGCAGATCCGGTGTTCGTGTGCCTCGACGCGATGAGCAACGTCCTGCACGTCCGCTTCGACGATGCCGATTCGCTGACCGTCAGCTATCTGCCCGGCTGGTGCTACGAGGCCGCCACCGCGGCGCACGCCAACCGGCGGCCGGAGGCGTCCGCCGTCGTGGTGACCGACGTCGACGCCGCCCAGCCGCTGGTCTTCGACCTGAGGGTCGAGCACCGGATCGCCGGTGCCGAGCGGAGCGTCGTGGTCGGCGGAGAGTCGATCGCGTACGCGCCGCTACCGATGGGGTACGCGTTCACGCCCGCGCGCGCCTTCGAGATCGAGGAGGCGGACCCGAAGGCCACCCCGCTGGTGCACTGGAGCGCGATGCGGGTGGTGCTGGCCATGGCGCCGGGCGTGTCGTTCTCGGCGCGGCCACTGCTCGGAGCGGACGGGCTGCGGGCGCTGCGAGCCGCATACCTGCCCGGGGACGGACCCACCCGCTGCGACCAGAGCCTGGCCTTCGAGGTCCAGCGCCACCGGCACCCGGACACGCTGCCACCGCTCGGCGGTCCGCTGCGGGCGGCCCCGCTCACCGAGCCCGACCTGGTGGCCGGGACCGTCGCGCTGGACGCGGCGGTCGAGGGGATCGGCGGCGAGCTGCTGCCGACGGCCGTCCAGCAGGTCCGGGCCGACGGACTCGACCTGGTGCTGATCCGCCCCGAGCAGGGCCGCCCGCCTCGCGGTCAGCCCTGGTCGTGGCAGCCCGACTGGTTCGTCGCCGCCGCCTCGGTCCTCGACGACGTCGCGTTCACGCTGGCAAGGGACGTGTACGACACCTACATCGACTGGCTGGGCGGGGTGCCCGACAGCGTGCCGCTGCCGATCCACATCCGGGTCGACCCGGCCGGCGCCGAGGACCGCTTCGCCTACCGGCTGGATCTGCTGGACTCCGACGGCGAGCCGGTCGCCGGCCCGGCCACCACGACGCCCGACGGACCGGTGTGGCAGCTGACCGTGATCCGTACCGCCGGGGTGCGGGTGTTCCTCGATGACTCGGTCGGCGCCGCCGGGGTGAGCACCATCAAGGGCATCGTCCGCTATCGCGAACGGGTGGCCACACACTTCGACGACGTACCCCTGGAGATCACCGACGAAGTGGTGCCGGTGCGGGATCTGCCGGACCGGCCGGCCACTCTGGAGGAGATCGCCCACGTGGTGGCGACGGTGGGCCAGTTCGTCCCCGTTCCCACCGTCCAAGCCATGTACGACCTGCGTGATCTCGGTTCGGTCGCCGCGTATGTGTTGACCGGCAGGGACCTCGACGGGCAGCCGATGAGCGGCCTGACGGCGGCGCTGACGCTGGGGGGCGTACTGGTGCCGCCGGTGGCGGAACGGGTCGGTGGTTCCCTGCTGGCCGCAGGCCGGCGGGTGCTGACCCGTGGTGACGTGCCGCTCCCCCGACTGGCACGGGCGGCGGCGGCAGCCGCCCCGGTGGACGCCGACCTGGCCGCCACCCTGCTCGACGAACTGCCGCGGGTGTCGCCATGACCCGGCCGGTGGGACTGGTGCAGCAGCAGGGGTTGCTGATGGCCCAGCAGAAGCTGACCGCGCAGGCCGCGAAGACGGCGGCGACCAAGGCGGTGACGCCGGTCCCGACCGCGTTCCTGCGCGATCCGGCGCAACTCGTCGACCGTTCCGGTGTCGCGCTGGAATCCGCGTACCTGCAGAGTTCCTACCAGGCGGCCCGGCGGGACAACCCACGGCTGACGACCGGCGAGTTCCTCGCCGGCGGCGCCACCGACTCGCTGTTCCACGGCATCGTCGACTCGCTGCTCGGTCCCGCCGCCGCGACCATGCTGCGCACCACCGACCCCGACCTGTACCGGCAGGCGCTCGTCCAGGCGTTCCACGACTTCCGGTTCAGCCCGACACCGTACGACGGCGGCATCGCCTACAGCAGGTACCGCTACCAGATCGGACACCACGTCGCGTTGCCGGACGAGCTCAACGTCCTGCCGATGAACGCGCCGACCGGCCCGGACCTGCATTATCCGCCCTACGGAAAGCTCGTCACCGCCCGCGGCAACCGCACCATCGGGATGGTGATGGCATCGCGGGCGTGGGGGCGCGACATCCCGCTGGACGCCCGCGGTGTCACCCTGTTCCGGACGTTGGGGCTCAAGAGCGAGGACGTGCTGCACGCCTGGGACTACGACCCCGATCTGCTGCTGTCCGAACCGCAGATCGCCCACATGATCACGACCGGCGCCTCGCCGGTGTACCACTTCAAGCTCGTGCGGGAGAAGGTCAACGACCGGACCGCCGAGCAGGCGCGGTGGGAGTTGGCGGCCCGGCTGGGGGACGAGGCCTTCATCGAGGCCGACGACGCCACGCTGCAACGGCTGTGGAGCCACTACGGCAGCGACACCGCCGGTAGAACCGGAGACCCCACGGACCTCGAGACACGGTACGCCCGGGATCCGTACTACCGGAGGTCCCGGGACGAGCTGTTCGAGATGGCCCTCCGCCTGCCGGGCGCCTGGAACGTGCGGACCCGCTCCCGCGAGTGGGAGCACGGCCTGGTCCAGCGGTTCACCACTCGCATGAACGACTGGGCGCATCGGCTGAGCAACCACCTGGACGAGACCGTCTGGGCCAGCCGGTTGTCGATGCTCACCGGCGCCGCCGAACCGGCCAACCTCCAGCTCCTCTCGCCCTGGGAGCACGCCCGGGTCGACCTGCACGCCGGGCGGATGTTCGACGGCGTCACGCGCGTCGACAGGTACGGCAACCGGGCCGTACCCACCCTCCGCGATGTGGCGGCGTACGACGACGCCGCCCGGGCGGCCGACTCCCCGCTGACGCGCGGCGGGACGCTGCGCGCGTTCCCGCTCACCGACACGCCGCGCGCCGACGAACCGATCGTGGCGTTCGACCAGTTCACCCTCGCGGAACTGGTCGGCGCACTGCACGAGGACGAGTGGCAGAAGGCCCTGCGGACGACGGCCGGCCAGCGCGCCGCGATGCAGGCCGAGTGGAACCAGCTCGTGGACCGGCTCAACACACACCTCGCCGCGTACGGCATGCCCGCGGCCCTGCACCTGCCGAAGATCTGACCACAAGCGAGTCGGGAGACCGGAGGGGAACCATGACAACCCCTGTCACCACCCACGTGGGCCTACGGTTCGTCCAGTTGCGCCGGGAGGGCGACGCCGCCCCGGACACCTGCACCACCGGCCCGAAACTGATCGACGCGGTCGTCGACTTCCGGGACGCCTGGTCGGATCCGGTCCGGGAGGTCGTCACCGAGGGGGACGACGACCGGGCGCGGCGACTGCTGGCCAAACGGCTGGCGGCGAGGGACGACCGCCTCGACGAGCTCGGCAGGCAGACGCTGTGGCTGTTGCTCCGGGTCGCCGTCGATGCCCGGCTGACCGTCGGTGAGCTGCGCGACGGCGTCGCCGGGTGGGCCACCGAGCACGACCTGGACGGCGGGCAGCTCACCACGGCCGCGGCGGAGCTGACCGGCTGGGTGGTGGACGTGCTGGTGCTGGGCCGGTTCCTGCGGATCCCCCGGTCACCGGCAGCCGTCGTGCTGGTCCGCGTGCTGCGCGGGATGACGCTGCTGCGCCTCGCCCGGTCCGACGCCGACGCGGCGTGCCTGGTCCGGGCCCTGCTCGGCGGGCGCGACGTGCTGCTGCCCGACCCGCCGGCGCCCCCGCGGACCAACCCGGACGCCGATCGGGCCGACCGGTTCGCCGACCTCGGCCAGACGCTGCGGCGACTGCGTTCCCGGGCCGACGCCGTCGGGCTGACCGACGCCAGCGTGCAGGACCTGCGGAACAGCGGGTTTCCCGATCTCGGTCCGGCCATCGCGGCCACCACGCAGGCCGCGGCCGACCTCGGTGTCCCGGACACCACGACGCTGAGCCGCCTCGCCCGGGTGTTCTCCGCCGAACAGGACGACGCCCGGCGCCGGGCGACCGCGAAACTGGACCCGGGCGACGCCGAACCGATCCCGTCGCACCCCGGCCCGGCCGAGCCGCTGCCCTATCCGGGGCAGCCGAAGGTGCCGGTGCTGGACGCGTACACCCGCATCGCCGGCCGGGGCGACCTCATGATCATCCGTACCGCGCTGCTGCGCTACCAGCCCGGCGAGATCTCGTACGTCGAGAACGTGCTGGCCAGCGAGACCCGCGGCCGTTCCCACGTGGCCGACACCAGCACCAGCGAGACCGTGACCACGATCAGCAAGACGATCGACGCGTCCACCGAGGAACTCGCGTCCACCGAGCAGAACAGCCTGGACCGGGCGCTGGCGACGGCGGCGTCGCAGCAGAACTCCACCTCGCTGGGCGTCAGCGTGTCCGGCGGGCTCGGGCCGGTCCGGGCCGGTATCGAGGTCAACGCCGACCAGTCCACCTCGACCGAGACGAGCAGCAGTTCCGCCGTGTCGTACGCCAAGACGCTCACCGAGAGCGCCACGCAGCTCCTGCGTACCGAGACCGGTCAACGCCGCACCACCACGAGCACCGTGCGAGTCACCGAGACCAACACTCACTCCTTCGACAACGCCGCCGGCACCGCGAACATCAGTGGTGTCTACCGCTGGCTGGACAAGGTCGACCAGGCGCAGGTCTACAACTACGGCGAGCGGCTCATGCTGGAGTTCATCGTCCCCGAGCCCGCCGCCACGCTGGTCTGGCTGAACACCCGGACGTCCGAGGACACCAGCGCGGGCGCCGTCCCCAAGCCGCCTGCCTGGTTCCTCGACGTCGACGACCTGGACGACGACAACTGGGCCGCCAAGGCCGCCCGCTGGGACATCTTCGGCGTGGAGCCGCCCCCGGACCCGGAGGTCTTCGCCACCGCCACCTTCGTCGACCCGGCCGCCCGGCCGTTCGACTATCCGAAGAACTCCACCGACAAGTCCCAGCCCGAGTGGGGGTACGCCTCCTACACCGGCGAGGTCGCGGTACCGGCCGGATACGTGGCGAGCACGGCGTACGTCTGGACCACCTGGGGCCTGTCCGAGGGTGAGTACCCCACCGACGTCGGCAGTCCGCCGCAGGCCGCGCAGGTCGCGGTCGGGGAGCACCGGGTGACGCTCAACGACAGCGGCGGCAATGCGAAGATCGACTTCGACTCACCGGTCCCCGGTCCGGTCCCGATCGGCATCAGCACCGACCAGCGGGGCGGGCTCACCGTCGTGGTGCGGGTCCGGTGCACCCGGACCGACGGCGCGTTCGAGGCGTGGCGGCTGCGGGCCTGGGAGACGATCCGAGCCGGATACCTGGCCCAGCGCTCCGCCTACGACAACGACCAGGCACGCCGGCAGGCACGCACCGTCTACCAGGCGAGCGGGTCGGCGGCCGGCCTCCGGCAGCTGGAGATGCTGGAACTCAAGCGGGCCTGCCAGACCGTGCTCACCGGGCAGGAGTTCGACCTGTACGGCGCCCTGGACACTCCCGACGACGAGGCTCCGCGCATCGACCGGATGCAGATCGTCGCCGAGGCCGACCACATCCAGTTCTTCGAGGAGGTCTTCGAGTGGGAGAACCTGACCTACCTGTGCTACCCCTACCAGTGGGCCGGCCGGGACCGCTGGGTCACCGTACGCAGCCGCACCAGCAGCGACGCGTTGCACCAGGCGTTCCTGCAGGCCGGCGCGGCCCGGGTCATCGTGCCGGTACGCCCCGGCTACGAGTACGCCGTCGGCGGGTATCTCGCCTCCTCCCAGGTGCCCACCCTGTCGCCACGGCCGTGGCGGGACGGCGGCAATCCGTACCCTCCGATCGAGGAGCTGATCGCCGACGCCCTCGACCGGCCGGGTGAGGAGGTGGCCGTCGGTGATCCGTGGGAGGTCGTCACACCCACCTCGCTCGTCCAGTTGCAGACCGGCCCCGACCTCAACCCGCCGGCTGGTGGGCCGGAGCCCGTCGCGTACGTGTGAGGCCGCCTCACGACGGCCGGCGGGCGGGTTGGAACAGCTCGATGAGGTTGCCGGCGGGGTCGGCGAGCAGGATCTGGCGTCCACCGGGGCCGCTCACCAGGGTGCTGCGGAACGGCAGGCCGGCAGTGCGCAGTCGGTCGATCTCGGCGTCGAGGTCGTCGACGGTCAGGTGAATCCGGTTGCGGCCGGCGGTGGTGGCGTCGGCGGGGGTGGCTCGGGCGCCGGAGCTGGCCGGCCCGGACAGCAGCAGTCGCAGCGGACCGCGGATCACGTCGGCGAAGGCGGGCGCGGCGCTGGTGTTCAGCGTGAAGCCGAGATGGGCGGTGTAGAAGTCGACGGCGGCTTGGACGTCGTCGACGAGGTAACGGACGCTGGCGTACTGCTCGGAGGCTGTCACGGCGGGACCTCTCTCATGGACGGATGACGTCGAGGACCGGCAGCAGGCGCCGGACGCGGGTGTCGATGTCGGCTGCGAAATGCTGGAAGGCGAGGTAGCCGTCCCGGTCGGTGTCGCCGGCTGCGGGGTCGGGAATGCTCCAGTGCGCGCGCCGGGGACGCTCCGGGAATTCCGGAAGGACCTCGCGGGCCTTGTCACACAGGCTGATCACGAGGTCGAAGCGGCGACCGGCGACGGTGTCGAGGTGTCGAGGGCGCTGCCCGGCGACGTCGATGCCGAACTCGTCGTGCAGGACCCGGACGGCGTCGGGGTGAAGGCGGTCCTTGGGACGGCTGCCGGCGCTGATCACCTCGGCTCGGCCACCGGCGCGATGCCGCAGCAGCGCCTCGGCGACCGGCGAGCGAGCGCTGTTGCCCGTACACACGAACAGCACGCGGACGCGGGGCGATCGCCGCAGGCCGGCCGAGGGCGGCGGGGGTTCGCGACGCAGCTCCGGGTGCAGTGCGGCGCCGGCGTCGGCCCACGCGACCGCGCAGCGGTCCAGGTCCAGGTGGTAGTAGGTGTCGCGGCCGTCGAAGCTGCTGCGCGTGGCGGTGACCAGCCCACCGTCGCGCAGCAGCCGCAGGTGGTAGGAGACGAGGCTCTGCGGCTCGCCCGTCCGCGCCACCAGCTCCCGGACCCGGTAGTCGCTGACGACGAGTTCGGACAGCAGTCGCCATCTCAGCGGATGGGCCGCCAATCGCAGGAATGCCGGGACGAGTCGACTCGACGCCACGATCCGCATAATACATCAACTCAAATTGATGGAATATGTTCTGGCGCGGCGGTCAGGCATCGAAGCGGAACCTGGACGGCCGGGCTCGGTCGGCGAAGCAGTCCGTTGGCGACCAGCTCGACGGTCACCGCGACGGCGATCGCCTCGACGGCCAGGAGCGCGACCAGAACCAGTAGTTGGGCCGCCCCGGCCTGGACGGGTGTGCCGCCGCCGAGCAGCACGCCGACGAAGGCACCGGGGAGCGTGACCAGGCCGACCGTGCGTGTCTGGTCCAGCGCGGGCACCAGCGCCTGCCCCGCGCTGGGCCGGCAGATCTCCAGCGCCGCATCCCGCGGCACGAGGCCCAACGCCAGGGCCGCCTCGTACTCGCCATGGCGGTCGCGAAGCTCGTCCAGTGCGCGGCGGCCCGCCAGCGAGGTAGCCGTCATCGCCCCGCCGATGAGGATCCCGGCGATCGGAACGACCGCGACCTCGGTCAGCGGCACCGTGCCGGAGGCCACGACGAGGGCGCAGGCCGGGAGCGCGCCGACCGCGATCGGCACCAGCACCGGCCAGCCGAGGCGAAGCGAGCTGACCCGGCGCGCGGAGGTCGCCGCCGCGACCAGGATCATCAGCGTGACGAACCCGGCGCTGGCCCACCACGACCGCAGGACGGCAGTGATGAGCAGCGCCACGGCGCACAGCTGCACCACCGCGCGCAGCGCCGCCGTGGCGATGCCACGGGCGTGGCCGAGCCGGCCGGCCCGCACCGTCGCCACGGCGACGAGCACCAGAACGACGAGTACGGCGGCGAGCGCCGGGCCCACCGCGACTGCACCTTGATCCATGGGAGCATTCGACCAGCCGGCGCTCCCTCAGATGTTGGAGCCGTCCGGCGGCAGACCGGGCGGTGGCTGCGGCGACCCGCCCCGGCCGGCAGCCGGTGGACAGGACATGCCCAGGGTGTAGGCCGTCATGGACAACGAGCCGTAGGCGTAGCCGTCGACGAGAACCTCGGTGTCGGGGGTGTCCATGCTGGCGGCCAGCCCGGCGAGATACAACGCGGGGATGAAGTGATCCGGCGTCGGTACCGCACGGCGGAAGTCCCCGTGAGCGTCGAGGGTCGCGTACTCGCCCGGGTCGGTCAACATCCGGGCCTTGGCGTCCTCGTCGAAGCGCCGCGCCCAGTCGAAGCCGTCGTCGGCCAGCGCCCAGTCCATGCCGCGCAGGTTGTGCACGACGTTGCCGCTCGCCACGATCAGCACACCGCGCCGGCGCAGTGGAGCGAGCCGGGCGCCGAGTTGAAGGTGGTAGTCCATCGGCTTGTCGGCGTTGATGCTGAGCTGGACGACGGGAATCGACGCGTCCGGAAAAGCGTGCATCAGCACCGACCAGGTGCCGTGGTCGATGCCCCAGCTGTCGACGTCCGCCCCGACCCAGGTCGGATGGACGACGTCACTGACCTCCTCGGCCAGTTCGGGCAGCCCCGGCGCCGGGTACTGCACCTCGAACAGCTCCTGGGGAAACCCGTAGAAGTCGTGAATGGTCCTCGGCCGGGGCATCGCGGTGACGGCCGTGGCGTTGATGTACCAGTGGGCGCTGACCACCAGGATCGCGCGGGGACGCGGCACCGCGGCGCCGAAGGCTCTCCACGCGGAGGTGTACCGGTTGACCTCAAGGGCGTTCATGGGGTTGCCGTGACCCAGGAACGCCGCGGGCATCAAGACCTCCGAGCCCGGATGTACGTCTGAAGGCACGTGAACTTCCCTCCCTGGAGGACCGGTTCGCGCGGCGCGGCCCGCCGGACCTGAATGTCACGATAGTGCCACCTCACAGCGGTTCCGGCCTGAATCACGCTCCCCGACGGATCGGAGATCGAGTCCCCCGGATCGTGGCTGCCGATCGAGTGCGGCCACACCGCGCCGGCAGCCTGCCCGTTCGGGCGGCTGCCGAGTGACTCCTGGCGATGGGATCATGATCGGATGACGCCCTTCCGCATCGATGTTCCCGAAGCCGTCCTGGACGACCTGCGGGCTCGGCTTTCGCGGACAAGGCTCGCGCCGGCCGCACCAGGAGAGCCGTGGGCCGCCGGCACCGACCCTGGGTACCTGGCAGATCTGGTGCGGTACTGGCTCGACGGATTCGACTGGCGCGCGGTCGAGCGGGCCCTCAACCGGTACCCCCAGTTCGTCACCACGGTCCGGGGCACGCCGGTCCACTTCGTCCATGTCCGCTCGGCATCGCCCGACGCCACGGCGCTGATCCTGACCCACGGCTGGCCCGGCACGTACACGGAGATGTTGCCCCTGGTGTCCCGCCTCGCAGACTTCGACCTCGTCATACCGAGCCTGCCCGGCTTCGCCTTCTCCGGACCACTCGCCGAGGGCCCGACGACCGAGGCGGCTGTCGCGGACGTCTGGGCTGAGCTGATGACCCGTCTGGGCTACGACCGCTTCGGCGCCTACGGCGGCGATATCGGGTCCGGCGTGACGACGTGGCTCGGCGCCCGCCACGCAGATCGGGTCATCGGCGTCTTCTCGCAGCACATCAAGTTCCCGCCGGCGGACCGCAGGGACGACCTCAGCCCGGCCGAGGAGGCGTTCGTCGCCATGCTCGACGCGAAGGCCCAAGACGACTGGGGCTACGGAATCCTCCAGGAAACCCGACCCGACACCCTTGCGGCCGCGCTGAGCGACTCGCCGTCCGGACTGGCCGCATGGATCGTCGAGAAGTACCAGCGCTGGAGCGACTGCGGCGGCGACGTCTCCCGCCGGTTCGACTTCGACGAGCTGCTGACCACCGTGATGCTGTACTGGGTCACCAACTGCATCGGCACGTCCTTCCGGCCCTACCGCGACGACCACCTGGCCCCGCATCTGCCGATGGTCGACGTGCCCGCCGGCATCACGGTCAGCGTGGAGGACGCCGGCCTGCCCCGGTCGTTCGCCGAACGCACCTACGCCAACCTCACCCACTGGCGCGAGCCCACGGTCGGCGGCCACTTCCTCGCCCAGGAAGAGCCCGATCTGCTCGCCGCCGACCTGCGCGCCTTCTTCAATGCGCTGCGGTAATCCAGAAGCTCAACCGGCGGAGCCGCTGCCGGTTCTGGTCAGGGTGCAAGGCCGGCCTGGATCGCCAGGACGGCGGTTCGTACCCGGTCGCGGCTGCCGGATTGAATGCTGACCCACCGCCCGGTGGGTCACAGGCCGGTTCGCCCGTCGATGCACTCGCGCAGGAGGTCGGCGTGGCCAGCGTGCCGCGCATACTCCTCGATCACGTGGACAAGCACGTCGCGTGTGGCGTGGCTGCCGCCGTCGACCGGCACCTCGCGGCCCAGGTCGGCCTCATCGAGGGCGTCGAGCCATTCGTCCGCCTTGGCGATCTCGGCCTTCCAGGTTGCAAAGGCTTCCTTCACCACCGCTGGGTCGGGGACCGCGCCCCCGAAGTCCCAATCTGGGTCGTCCTCGTGCTTGTAAAGGCACGGCGCGTCGGTCCGCCCTTGCAGCACACGCTGGAACCAGTGGTTCTCCATCTGAGCCAGATGGCGGACCAGGCCGAGCAAGCTCAGGGTGCTGGGCGGCACCGAGCGTCGGCCAAGCTGCTCGGCGTCCAGTCCGTCGCACTTCATCTCTATGGTCAGACGGTAGTTGCCGAGGTACTCCCGATAGGTCGCCTTTTCGCCGACGGGCTGACCGAAGATCCTGGCGTCGTCCTCGGGGGTGGTCCACAGTTTGCTCACGGCGCCACCCAATCGCGGGCGCACCGCACCAGTCAAGTGAGTTGCGGTGCCACAATTTCGACGGCCGGCGGGAGGAATTTGATCGCCGCTCGCTCATCGACTAAGGCGTGTTTCATGAGCCCGGTCAGAGCCATTCGCAGATGATGGTGACGGTCAGGACGGCCGGGAACCTGACGGCCAACCTGTCGTAGCGGTGGCCACGCCGCTGTGGCCCTTGAGCCTGCTGATGCCATTCTCAACGGGTGTCGCATCCGGTAGAGATCCGGGTCGAAGGTCGGCGGGCGTCCGCCACGGCTGCCCCTTGGCTTTGCCGTGGACGTCCTGGTCCTTCTTGCCGGGGATGCACGCCTTGATGCCACGCTTGCGCAGGCAGGCCTGGCCGGAGGTCGGTAAGTCGAACGCCGGGTGAGGCCGCGGACCCGTCGCCCGCCGCGTCGAGGGCGGTCACCACGAGGGTGTACGGAGTGTCAGCGCTCAACCCGGCCACCGGGCACGAGGTGCCGGTGGCGCTGCCCACCTTCTCGGTGCCGGCGGCGTCGACCCGGCGCACGTCGTACCCGGTCACGCCGGTGTCCTTCCACTTCTTCGGCGGCGCCACCGTGACGTACCGGGTGACCAGGTCTGGAAGCTCAGCGAACGGCACGACGGACTGAACGACTCGTGTCCCGGGTCGGTGAGGGCCGGGCGCCACCGTCCCGGCCAGGTCATCGCGTGCCTTCGTGGCATGCGCCGAAGGTGATCGTGGGGAACTGATGCGGAGCGCCGCTTCCTCGCCTAAGCTGCGTCACATATACATCGATACTGATCAATAGTAGGTGTCGGCGGCCGGGGCCGGTCAGGCAACCACGGGCCTCGCATTCACCGACTCCGATTGGAGTACCCGATGACCTGGCGTCCAACCATCGCCGCACTCACCGGCCTGTGCCTGGCGCTCACCACCGCACCAGGCCCCGCCGGTGCCGCACCCGCGCCCCCGGCACCTCGGGACGCCTCTGATGTGAACGTTCACACCCACCGGCTCGCCGGCCCGCCCGGCGCGCCTCCCGGGGTCTGCCCGGGCGGCACCGGGTACGGCCCACCCCTGCCGGCCGGCTCGGTGTCCGCGACGAAGATCCGGAGCGGGTTCTCGTTCCTCGAAGGACCGGTCTGGATCGCCGACGGCGGCTACCTGCTGGTGTCCGACATGGCCGCGGGCACCGGGCCGAACAACGTGCAGCCCTCCACGATCCGCCGGTTCACCCCGCCGGCAACCTTCGACACCTTCATCGCCGACGCCGGCAGCAACGGCCTGGCGCTCAGCCCCGACGCCCAGCAGATCATCGCCGCCACCCACGACCAGCGGAACGTCTCCGCGTACCGGCTGAGCGACCAGGCCCGCACCACCGTCGCCGCCGAATACCAGGGCCGGGCGTTCAACTCGCCCAACGACGTCACGGTCCGTTCCGACGGCGTCGTCTACTTCACCGACCCCAACTTCCAGCGCGGCAACCGGCCCGACCAGATGAGCGGACGTACCAGTGTCTTCCGCGTCTCCGGCGGCCAGGTGTCGCTGGTGGACGACCGGCTGCGGCAACCCAACGGCATCGCGCTCTCCCCGGACGGCAGCACGCTCTACGTGGGCGCCTACTCCGAGAACAAGATCTACAAGTACGTCGTCCAGCCCGACGGCAGCACCGGCGCCCGCAGCGTCTTCGTGAACTACCTCGGCGGTCCCGACGGGGTCACCATCGACTGCGCCGGCAACGTGTACTGGGCCTCCGGCTCGGACGGCCTGATCCACGTCTACTCGCCCGCCGGCGCGCAGCTCGGCACGATCCGCTCCGGCGGCACCGGCACCACCAATGTGGCGTTCGGCGGACCCGACCGGCAGACCCTCTACATCACCTCCGGCCGAACGAACGACTCGGGCCTGTACAGCGTGCGGCTCAACGTCCCCGGCTACCCGTACTGACCAAGAAACCCGGGAAGGAAAGCACCCGTGCGGATCAATCCTCACCAGTTCCGACACCGCGTCCCGCTCGCCCTGCTGATCTGCGCCGGCACCATCGTGACCGGCGTACCCGCCAACGCCGCGGCGGCCGCACCGGCGACCGGGAGCCGGCAGGCGGCCCAGCTCGCCGCCGACACCAGCCCGCCCACCCGGCCGACCGGTCTGCGCCGCACTCGGCTGACCTGCCAGTCCGTCACGCTCGCCTGGTACGCCTCCCGGGACAACGTCGGCGTCGCCTTCTACGACATCTACCACGACGGCCAGCTCGTCACCTCGGTCTCGGGACGGACGCTGACCGCCACGCTCAGCGTCGTGCAGGGTGTCACCTGGGGCTGGTACGTCAACGCCCGCGACGCCGCCGGCAACGTCTCGCAGGCCAGCTCCACGCTCTCGGTCACCCCGCCGTTCTGCCAGCAGGACACGACTCCGCCCAGCACGCCGACCAACCTGGCCGCGACGGTCAACGGCACGGCCGTGACCCTCACCTGGTCGGCCTCCACCGACAACGTCGCGGTCACCGGCTACACCATCCTGCGCAACGGTACGGCGGTCGGCTCCACCACCGGCACCGCCGGCAATCCGCCGGCGACCACGTTCACCGACACCGGGCTGACGCCCGACACCGACTACCGGTACACGGTGACCGCCCGGGACGCCCAGGGCAATGTCTCGGGTGCGAGCGCCGCGGTCACCGCGCACACCGGCTCGGGCTGCACGAGCCCGGTCTGCGGGGCCACGGCGATCACCACCGAGAAGGACCTGCCCTGGGGCCTGGTGCAACTGCCGGACGGTACGGTCCTCTACGGCCGGCGCGACCTGTTCGACATCGTCGCCATGAACCCGGACGGCACCGACAAGCGCAGCATCGGCACCGTGCCGAACGTGGCCGGCACCAGCGGCGAGGGCGGCGTGCTCGGGCTGGCCGTCTCGGCCGACTTCACCACCGACCGCTGGCTGTACATCTACCACACCACCACGACCGACAACCGGATCGTGCGCATCCGCTACGACGGCACGCTGCAGACCAATACCGAGCAGGTGCTCGTCACGGGAATCCCGCGCAACAAGTACCACAACGGCGGCCGGCTGCGTTTCGGCCCCGACGGCAAGCTCTACGCCGCCGCCGGCGACGGACAGAACCCGGACGTGGCCCAGGACACCGGCAACCTGGGCGGCAAGGTGCTGCGGCTCAACCCCGACGGCACCGTCCCGGCGGACAACCCCTTCGGCAACTACGTGTGGAGCTACGGCCACCGCAACCCGCAGGGACTCGCCTTCGACTCTCAAGGCCGGCTCTTCGAGCAGGAGTTCGGCAACAACGTCGTGGACGAGACCAACATCATCGTCAAGGGCGGCAACTACGGCTGGCCCGCCTGCGAGGGCACCTCCGGCGACTGCGCCAACCCGAACTTCAGGGCCCCGGTCCGGACGTACCCGGTGGCCGAGGCCTCGTGCAGCGGCATCGCGATCGTCCGGGACGTGCTCTACATCGCCTGCCTGCGCGGCAACCGGATGTACCGTGCGGAGATCAGCGGCAACACGCTCACCAACGTCCAGCAGTACTTCGTCGGGACGTACTTCCGGCTGCGCACCGTCGAACCGACCCTCGACGGCAACCTGTGGCTGACCACGAGCACCGGCGGGGACAAGGACAGCACCCCGAACAACAGCAACGAGAAGATCCTCAAGGTGACACTCGGTGGGGCGGCGTCCGGCCCCACGAGGTGAGGACGAGCCGGGGATCCGGCACCGCCAGCCCCTCGAGGGTGCTCGCGTCGCGCGGGCACCCTCCGAGCGGTCCGGGCTGGCACCGCAGCAGACCGGCGCAGCGGTAGCGCCTTGGCGTCAGCCCTGACGGAGGGGGCGCAGGTGGCGGTCGGCCCACTCGGCGAACGAAGTCAGGGGGATGCCGAGGGCGCGCGCGAACTCCGGCCGGGCCGGCTGCCCGGCGACGTTCAGGAACTCGTGGGAGGTGGTGGCCCATGGCGGCATGCCGGCGGCAATCGCTTCCGCCTCGGTCATGTCGGGAGCGGTGCCGTCGATGCCGAGCGACTCACCGATGATCTTCGCGATTTCCGTCATCGGCAGGTGGTCGCCGGCCAGTTCGAGTTCGACGCGGTGGAAGCGGTCGGGGTCGGCGACGGCCGCTGCGGCCGCTCGGCCGATGTCGTCGACGGCGATCAGCGACAGGTGGGTCTGCGGCCGAAGGACCGTCGCGAGCCCGCCCGCGATGCCCCGCGGCAGCAGGTAGGCCAGGTCGGGCAGGAAGTTCTCCATGAAGAAGCCCGGCTTGATCAGCGTCCACCGGTCGAAGCCGGCGGCCCGGACGCGTTCCTGCATCCCGGCCTTGGGCAGGAAGACACGCTCCATCGCGGCCCAGCGCCCCTCGGTCCAGCCGGGGGCGTGCTCGTGCTGCCCGGCACCGGAGACCGAGGTGTGCACGAACTGCGGGACCTCCGCGGCCAGTGCGGCCTCGATCAGGTTGACGCCCTGGGTGAGTTCGCTCTCGAAGTCCCAGGTCTCGCCGCGCAGCTCCGGCATCTGCACGGAGAAGACGGCGCGGGCGCCCCGGGCCGCCGGGACCAGCGATGCGGGGTCGCGGAGATCGCCTGTGACCAGCTCGGCACCGAGGGCGGCGACCGCGGCGGCCTTGGCGGCAGCAGGGTTACGGACCAGGGCGCGCACCGGGACGCCGGCGGCGAGCAGGGCGCGGGCGGTTGCCCCGCCCTGCCGGCCGGTGGCGCCGGTGACCAGGACTGGTGCTCGATCTGACATGGACACACTCCTCGACCCAAGAAGCGGCGGGGTCCGCCGTTTACGGTTGCTAACATACGGCGGACCCCGCCGCTTAGCAACGCCGAGGTGAGACATGCGAGCAGACGCCCGCCGCAACTACGAACTTCTGCTCGCGGTGGCAGCAGAGGCGGTGGCCGAGCACGGGGCCGACGCGTCGCTGGAACAGATTGCCCGGACCGCCGGGGTGGGCTCCGGCACCGTCCGCCGCCACTTCCCGACCCGGCACGCGCTGCTCGAAGCCGTCTTCCGGGAGCGCATCGACGCCCTCTGCGCCCGCGCCGGCGAGCTAGCGGGCGAAGCGGATCCCCGGGCCGCGCTCGTCGAGTTCCTGATCGAGATCACGCGCGCCGCCGCGACGATCCGGGGCCTGGCCGAGGCGCTGAACCGCGGCCGCACCGAAAGCGTCTACTGCGCGTCCGACCAACTGTCCGAGGCGGGTGAGCCACTGGTACGCCGGGCCGCCGAGGCCGGAGTGCTGGCGCCCGACATCACCTTCGCCGACCTGTCGACGCTGGTCACCGGGATCGCCCTGGCAACCGAGAACGACGCCGACCCCGGCACCACCGCGACCCGCCTGCTCTCGCTGGCCATGACGGGGTTCACGGTGACACCGCAGGAACCTGAACGGACGCCCGCCCGCCTTCATGAACGGCCGGTTGGACATTGACTCCCGGAGAACTCGCGTCCGCGCGGCTCGCGGACCAGCTCGCGCTTCTCGTGGTCGACCGGTTGCGCCGCCTCTTCGGTGCGAATCTCGGCGAGGCGGTCGGATCAGGCTCGATGCGAGGTCAGAGGACCTTGTGGGACTCGTCTCGACCGGGTTCGGCCGGCACGGATGCTGCACCTCGCTGCTGTACCACCGGCATGAGGTGTCCGGCTTCCCTGGTCCAGCCGAGGAATCGGCGGTGCAGCACGCCGGCCGGCGTCCAGGGCATGTCCTCGGTGGCCTGGACGAGGTAGGCGCCGAGGTAGAGGGCCAGTGATACCGGCGCATCCATGAACTCCGCGCGCAACTCCCGCTTGCGCGTGGGGCAGGGCCAGGGCAGGTCGCAGCCGCCGCAGCTCCAGACCGGCATGACCGGGCCGTGGGTGGTCACCGCGCGCCCTCCAGGAACCGCGCGGTGATCGCCCGCGCCTGCCGGCTGGTCGCCCATTCCACCTGCCAACAGGGGTACGGAGTCAGCCGCGCCCACCACACTCGGCACCCGGCACACATGCCGTCGAGCCCTCGTACATGAACCGCGACGATCGCCTGTTCCTGCCCGCTGGTCACTGCTCACCCTCCGACGGCCAGTGGCCACGATTGATCGGTATCCGGTGCCGGGCGCGGCATGGCAGGTCGGATCCACAGCGGCAGATGCGCCGCCAGAGCCGCCACGACCACACCGGCCGGTGCCTGCGAGCAAGAGTCAGCGCGGTGGCAGAAAGGTATTCGTCATACGAGACGCGCCGCACGGACCCTCCCTCGCGCACGAACGAGGGCGGCCTCCTACCCCCGAAGCTGAGGGGGACGCGGCGACCAGGCGATACCCGCACCGCCCGCCGCATCCCGTGAGCAGGAGGCTACGGTCGGTCGCGCAGCGGAATGGGTAAGGTTCCTACCCCTGGATCAGGAGAGCAGCCCGACCTTGACCGCGAGGTCACGGGCGTCGTCACGGGTGGAGCGCGGGCCGTCGAGCAGCTCCAAGGTGATCTGGCGGGCATACCCGTTGAAGCGGATCGTCTCGGGGGCCGACTCGTACGCCTTCCGCAGCGTCGTCACGGCCGCTTCCTTGTCGTCCTTGCCGTAGTGCGCCCGCGCCACCTCGATGAGATGGCGTGCCCGGCGCGGCCTCGACGGGATGGCCGCCGAGTCGTGGCGGCGCGCCTGCCGTACCGCCTCACCGGACTTCTGCAACTCCACCGCCACCGTCACCGCGTGGGCGCCCATGATGACGCGGGAGAACGACGTCTGCGGCTGATAGAAGCCCTCCGGCAGACGCTGCGCCACCCGGTCCGCCCGATCCCAGTACCGCCAGGCCCGGCCTTCCTCGCCGGCACGCGCGGCGGTGTAGGCGGCCTCGAAGTTGAGCGCACCCCACAACGCCAGCAGATTCGTGCCCGCGTCAGCCGCCCTCGGCTCCAGAGCCGACAGGACGTCGTGCGTTACCGCCATGGCGGTGTCCCAGTCCCCGGCGTCCCGATGCACCTGACACAGGAACCATGCCGCGAGGGCCACCGCCTCCGGGTCACCCGAATCCTGCGCCGCCACCATCGCCCGGTCCGCGACCCGCCACAGCAACTCGGCAGCCGGCTGGTACGCAAGGAACATCTGCGTCAAACCGAACGTCTCCGCCAACAGCGACTGCGCCCGCCGACGCTCGACGCCCTCGTACACCAGCGCGGCGCGCTGCACTTCGTGCAGAAGTCTCGGCAGCAGCCCACCCAGCACCGTCCGGTGGTCGGACGCCTGATGACGCGCCCGCCACGCCACCGCAAGCCGCTCACGCAAACCGGCTAACGATTCCGGCTCCGCGTCGTCGGCGAGCACGACGCGGTTCACGGCGTCCCGCACCGACGCCAGCGCCGGATGCTCAGGCCCGTTCACCACAGCGGACCGGTCGCTCAGCTCGCCGGCCAGGGCAGACACGTCGACCTTCAGTGCACGCGCGATGCGGTCCAGCATGTGGATGCGCGGAGGCAGGATGCGATCGGTCTCCACCGCCTTGACCCACTCGGCGCTCCGACCAACCAACCCACCGAGCACGGCGCGGGTCTTCCCGGACCGCTCCCGGTAGACCTTCAATCGCTGCCCGAAGGTCAGTTCCGGCAAGGGATCCATCCCGAACCTCCTCATAGCGCGGGATGCGCCACCGGCCTCAGGCGGCCGCAAGCCAACGCTACCGACCTACCTGCGGCCCGCATAACCCGACGGCTGCGGGTGTTTGACCAGTCGGTGCGGGCCTGGCCCGAGGGCACCCAACTTGTCGTCCGGATTGATCAATTCGCACTGGTCGAGGGACAGGCAGCCGCAGCCGCGGCATTCGGTGAACAGGTCGCGCATGCGTTCCAGTTGCCGGATCCGCGCGTTGACTTCGGCGCTCCAGCATTCGGACGCGCGGATCCAGAACTCGCGCGTCGGGCTCTGCCCCTCGGGCAGCAGGGCGAGGACGCTGCCGATTGCCGCCAGCGGGATTCCGAGGTTCTGCGAGGCCCGGATGAACGCCACCTGGCGAAGGGTGGAACGGCTGTAGCGGCGCTGGTTGCCGACGGTGCGCCGGCTGCGGATGAGGCCCTGGCGTTCGTAGAAACGCAGCGCCGAGGCGGCCACGCCGCTGCGGTCGGCCAGTTCACCGATCGTGAGTTCGTCGGCGTCGGGCACGAGCGATGCCACAGCCGCCACAGTACTTGACCTAAACATTTGTTCAAGTTCGAGAGTTGTGCCAGACGCCGTTGCCGGGTCCGCCGGAATCGGCGCGCGTCACGTCACGAACTCCGGGAGCGGCCAATGAGTACACACAGAACGGTCCTGGTCACCGGTGCCACCGGCAACGTCGGTGGGCACGTGGTGACCAGGCTGCTGGAGCTGGGCGCAGACGTCCGAGCTCTGGTCCGCGAACCGAGCACATCGAGGCTGCCCTCCGGTGTTGCCGTCGCCGGCGGTGACCTGACCAGACCGGACACACTCGACGCCGCCCTGGCCGGGGTCGACTCGGTCTTCCTCGTGTGGCCCGGCCTGTCGACCGCGGCCGCACCGGCAACCGTGGAAAGGCTTGCCGAGCCCGCCCGCCGGGTCGTCTATCTGTCCGCGATGGGCGGGCGAGATGGCGAACGCCCGGTCGGATTCTGGGGCGAAATGGAGGATCTGATCGAGCGGACCGGGCTGGAGTCGACCTTCCTCCGGGCGAGCGGATTCGCGACCAACACGCTGGGCTGGGCCGAACAGATCCGCACCCGAGGGGTCGTGCGGTGGCCGTACGGGCACGCCCGTCGATCGCTGATACACGAGAAGGACCTGGCCGCGGTGGCCGCCCTGGCGCTGACCGAAGACCGCCACGTCGGGGCGGCGTACACCCTCACCGGGCCCGAGGCCGTCAGCCAACAGGAGCAGGTACGGCTCATCGGGACGGCGATCGACCGCGACCTTCGGTGGGAGGAGCAGCCTCGCGCCAAGGCGCGCGAGTCTCTGCTGGCCGCGTGGGGCGATCCGGCGTTCGTGGACATGGCGCTTGACGGGTGGGCTGCCATGAGCGACACGCCGGAGCCGGTCACCACGACCGTGGAGGACGTCACCGGGGTTCCTGCCCGCACATTCCGGCAGTGGGCCCTCGACCACGCAGCGGACTTCCGCTAGGGCCCACTAGCCTCCGGCCAACCGACCTGATTCGAGGATTCAGCATGCCGACATCGAACGCGGAGCCCGTCGCGGCACTATTTCGCCCGTTCACCGTAGGCCGGCTCACCGTCCCGAACCGGATCGCGATGGCGCCCATGACCCGGTCCCACTCCTAGATGGCGTACCAGGACCGGACGTCGCCGCGTACTACGCCCGCCGCGCCGAACACGGGGCAGGATTGATCATCACCGAAGGCACCGTCGTGGATCACCCTGCCTCGGCGAACAGTCGAGCGGCCCCTCGCATCTTCGGCGCCGCGCCACTGGCCGACTGGGCCCGCGTTGTCGACGCGGTGCATCCCGCCGGGGCCGGATCGTCCTGCAACTGTGGCACGTCGGTACCGCCGGCATCTTGCGGGGCGATCTGCGCGGCGGCGTCCGCGGTCGAGCAACGTCGCCTGATCGTGGGCCATGCGGCCTTCCCAGGGCCAGAAGAGCTGGCCGGAATCGGGGAAACAGTCAGGGCGTGTAGACGATCGCCATGCGGGTGATGACGCCGAGCTCGGTGGCGACCGCGACCATGGGCCGCTTGTTGAGCGCGAACCACGCGGCGAACTGCTTGCCCGTCATGGGACACGTGCCCCCCTTCTCCGGGGCGTCCATGCACACGTCCCCCTCGGCGTTCTCCCATGTGAAGTAGTCGACCTCGTCGGCGAGCGGAACGGTGACCTTGGTGTGGCTCTCCTCCGTCATGTACGCCCGCTGCGTGCACCGCCCGTCCGATCGTTCGATCTTGAAAGCCCGGCAGTACGCGTCGGCGGTCATGAAGATGATCGGTTCCACGACGGCGGATGCGTTCGCCGGGTCGTACGAGTGCAGCGTCACCACCGACGTGGTGCTGCCCTGGGTGAGGTCGGCGAAGCGGGGCTGTACGGTCGCGCTGCTTGACGGCGTACCTGTGGGGGTGCCCGGCGGGTCGCTCGCGGGCCCCCCGACACCCGAGACGGCCGACGCTGACGCGGTGGGTGTGGAGGAGGCGTCCGGTGAGCCGGTGCCGCATCCGCCGACCACCACGACCAACAGCAGCGAGGCTAGCAGCTTGCGTCTCACAGCTTCGTGACCTCCACACGGGCGAACGCGGCGCGGGCGTCGCCGCTGATGACGTCATCGATGACACCGAGTGTCATCCGGCCGGACGTCAGGGACGGCGGCCCGAGCGTGGTGGTGATCAGTGGCGCATCGTCGACCTCGACAGTCGCCTTGTCGCCCTGCACGACGACTCCCACCCGGCGTGCACGTCCCAGGACGGCCCCGGCAACTGCGGCCCGCGTCTCCTGGGTGACGCGGTCGTCGGTGTCCACGCCCAGTCGGACCTCGGTCTCGCAGAGCGACACCAGGTAGGCGTTCGCACCGGCCACCCGGAACCAGATCGCCGCACACGCTCCCGGGGTGAGGACCGTCGCGTCGACCCTGACCGTCTGATCCTTGAAGGAGTCCTGCGGACCGCGGCAGCGGTACGCCGCCGACATCCCGGTCCGGGCCTCGAGCCGCCCGTCGCCGAAGACGCACCGGCCCTCGTCCTCGTCGCGGCTGTCCGTCCACTGACCAGGCCGGTCCAGCCGGTCGATGATCGCCGGACGTCCGGCGACCCGGCTCGACGACGACGTCGGCCCGGGTGCGCCCGCGCCACCCGTCGCGGTCGGAGCGCCGCTCTGCCCATCGCTGGCCACCCCCAGCCGGGGCAGCAGCTGAGCGGTGAGGGCCCCGGTCACGCCCAGCGCCAGCACTGCCACACCGGCCAGGACCATCCGCCGCACCCGGCCCGGCCGCCGGCGGGCGAAGCCGAACCGGCTGGTACGCCGGGCCGCCGTGGCTGCTTGGAGCAGCTCCGGGCGGATCAGTTTGGTCTTCGCGTCGGTGTCCAGGTCCAGCAGCAGGTCGAGCAGTTCGTGCGCGGTGGGCCGCTCCGTGGGTTCCTTGGCCAGGGTACGGGCCACCACCTCGCGCAGCCGGTCCGGCAACCCGGACAGCTCCGGCGGCTGGGTCAGGATGCAGGCCGCGGTCGCCGCGGGCGAATCGGCCCGGAACGGGGTACGCCCGGTGCCGGCGTACGTGACGACCGCGCCCCAGGCGAACACGTCCGCGGCCGGGCCGACCCCGCCACGGTGTTCAGTGTCGAAGCGCTCCGGCGCCATGTAGGCGACCGTTCCGACCATCTGATCGGTACGGGTGTGCTGACTGGTCACCTCGAAGGCCCGGGCGATGCCGAAGTCGATGACCTTGGGGGTGCCCAGCGCGAACAGCACGTTGGCCGGCTTGAGGTCCCGGTGGATCACCCCGGCGCCGTGGATGGCGGCCAGCGCTGTCGCCATCCCGACCGCGACGCTGTGCAGGCTGCCCCCGCTGAGCGGGCCGTTGCGGGTGATCACCTCGGCCAGGCTGGGGCCGTCCACGTACTCGACCACCAGGTAGGGCGTGGGATGGTCGGGGTCGGCGTCGAGCACCTCGGCCGTGCAGAACGGCGGAACCTGCCGGGCCCGGTTGACCTCACTGCGGAACCGGCCGCGGAACTCGGTGTCGTCGGCGTACTCGGGCCGGATCATCTTGACCGCGACCAGCCGGCCGTTGGCATCCTGCCCGAGATAGACCGCGCCCATACCGCCCTGGCCGAGCCGTCCGAGTAACCGGTAGCCCCCCAGGTCCACTGGATCACCCGGCAGGAGTGGATCAGTCACGCGCAGGACCTTACATCGACACCACTGGTCGCCCGCACCCGCCGGGCGGCCACACTCCACAAGGGAACTTGCGTCGGTAGCCGAAAGCCACTGATTTCGCGTGACCGGGCCAGCCCTTGCACGGCCAGCCGGCGCGCCTCTTCCGGGACCCGGGCCGGTGAGGGGCGACCGGTCGTTCGCCGCTACCGTTCGGCCTGGTGCCGCTGGTAGTGGCGGGCGACGCGGGCGCGGTTGCCGCAGGACGGCTTGCACCACTGCTGGCGGGCGTGTTCCTGGAGGAAGTACCGCACGCAGCGCGGCGCCGGGCAGGCGCGTAGCCGTTCCCGCCCGTCGGCCCCCCGTATACCGAGCCGCAGACACTTCGGGCACGCCGAAGTGGCTACCGCCTAGGAAGCGCTGGTCAGGTAACTGCCGGTGAGATTCGAGTCTCAGTTGCTGGAATCACTACCAGCTCCTCCGTGGCAGATCTAGAGCGGCACGTCGATGCAAGATGGTCCGGCGACTGGCGTCAGCGGGCCCAGGGCGACGAGCCGGCAGTAGGGCAGGAAGGGAGCAGCCAGCGCTGACCACTTCGGTGTTCTCTGGGAGGTCACGCCGGACCACTCGTCCACGTCACAGCAGGTCAGAGCCCTCGACTCTGCCCGGTGTCGGTGAGCGCTTCGGGCGCCGTGACCAATTCGCCGACCTGCACCCAATCTGCTCCCACTTGCAAGGCCAGGTGATTCAGCAGCTCCTTACCGCCGTGACCTGCGCACACTCCCCTGCCAGGGGACATCGAGTGCTGTCGACCGCTGCACAGAACCGCGGAGCACTCCGTGTGAAACAGGACGCCGCACCGACTCTAACCTGCGGAAACGAGAAGATGCAGGTAGGGGTGGGTGCAGTTGCGTGCGGTCGGGTGCCGTTCGGTGCGGTTGAGGGCCGTTCAGTGCACCCGGTTGCTCCCAACCTGCTCCCCCGATCCCGGGCCCGTGACCGGGCCGCTGCGGCCAGGTTGAGACGGAACGTCCGGCAGGAAAATCCTGGCCACTTCCCGAACAACCTGGCTGGCGCCGACGCCCCTTGCGGTGGGCGTCCTGGTCCTTCTTTCGCGGGATGCACGCCTTGATCCCTCGCTCGCGCAGTTAGGTGCGGTTGCCGCGGCTGGTATAGGCCTTGTCGGCCAGGACCAGGTCGGGGCAGGTGCGGGGTCGGCCGACGCCGAGGCGGGTGATCCGGATGCGGCGCAGGACGGGGATGAACTGCTGGCTGTCCCCACGGTGCCCGGCGGTCACGGTCATCGACAGGACCTTTTTTCCCTGCTCGCAGGCAAGGTGAGTCTTGGTGGTCAGCCCACCGCGTGATCGGCCCAGCGCGTGATCGGCCGGCTCGTCGTGCACGCCGCCGGGTGGTTCCTTCTGCAGGTGCCCGTCGGTGCGGGCGCCGGCGGCGTGCTGGTGGGCACGACTGGTCATCGAGTCCACGCTCACCGTCCAACCGATCCGGCCGTCGGCGTCGCCGGCGGCTTGCAACGCCGACAGGATCTTGTCCCAGGTCCCGTCGCGCTGCCACCGGCGGAACAGGCCGTAGACGGTGGGCCAGGGCGCGTTATCGGCCGGGACGTCCCGCCACGGGGCACCGATCCGGATCCGCCACCGGATCCCGTCGATGAGCTGCCGTTTCTCCCACTTCGGCGGACGACCCGTAGCCGACGGTGCAGGCAACAGCGGAGCCAGAACAGCCCACTGCCTGTCGGTCAGGTCATGCCGCCTCGTCACCGCTACGCTGGCCACGAGGTCTCCGGTATGAAGTTCTTGCTTGGTCGCAGAACCAGATACCGGAGACCTCTTCAGTTATCGATCACCGCCACACCGTGACCTCGACACCGCCAGCCCGACTTACGAAACACGCCTTAGTTCCAGTCGCGATGGCCTGGAGGCGGATGACGACGTTGTTCTGTGGGAATACGAGGACAGTGTTGACGCCCGTCGACTGGCGCTGAAGTCCTCCACGGACGATGACGCCCGCCTGGCGTACGTCGAATCGGAGGTTCGGCAGGCGATCGCCGACAACGAACGCCTCACCCCGACAGCACTCATGGCACGCATGCGACCGCTACGCGTCTACGTCGACCAACTCATGGCAGGCAGGCAACATCCACCGCAACGTGCTCGGCTCTACACTGTCGCCGCCCACCTGTCCGGACTTCTCGGCGCGCTCGCCTTGGACCTCGGCGTGTTCGGCTTGGCGCACGCCTACGCCGCCGAAGCGTTCGACCTCGCGGAGGCCGCCCAGCAGCCCGAGGTGCAAGCCTGGACGCGGGCCACGCAAAGCCTGATCGCTTTCTACACCGGCGACTATCACGATGCGCTGGCCTACGCCCAGGACGGTCTGCAGCGCAGCGGCACCGGCGAACACCGCATCCGACTAACGATCAACGGGCAGGCCCGGGCACTCGCCCGCCTCGGTGACCGGTACGGCGTCGACCGCGCCGTGGACCGCGCATTCACCATGCTGTCCGACCGCCCGGCCAGCTCGGAGGTCAGCGCTAGTCTTGCCCTCGGGCCGTACTGCCAGGCAAGGACTGCGGCCAATGCGGCGACCGCCTACCTGGCGCTCGGCCGCACCGCAGGGGTCACCAGTCACCTCGCCATCGCCATCACGGCATTCGACACCGCAGAGCTCGCCGGCCCGCAAGCACTAAGCCGCCTAGACCTGGCCACTGCACACCTGCACGCCAGCGACCCCGATCCGGAGCAGGCCGCCGTGCTGGCAGAGGAAGCGCTCGCCCTCACCGCGGACCAGCGCTTCGAGTCGGTCCATCAACGTACCCGCCAGTTCCTCACAACCGCCCAGCCGTTCGCCCATCACCCGGCGTTACGGCACGTCGCCGACATGCTCGTCGACCGCACACAGGTCGGTACCGCCGCCCGGCCCGCTCTACCATCGCTGCCATGAACAGCCGGGAGCTGGCCAACCTGCACGAGCGTTGGACCGCCTACCAGAACCTGCCCGAACTCACCAACCACTGGTACTGGCGCCCGGGCTGGCGAGCCGGCCGCCAGTTCTACACATGGCACCTCACCTTCGAACGTCAGCCTGAACTCCATCGCCTCGTCACCGACCTGCAACGCCAACTCACTTTGCCCGGACTAGACCTGGTGCCGCTCGACGGGCTGCACCTGACCATGCAAGGGCTCGGCTTCACCGACGAGGTCAACAACAGCGACATCGAGGCGATCGTCGCCGAAACCCAGCGACGCTGCACCAAACTGCCGCCTCTGGAGCTGTCACTTGGCCCGGTCGACCCCGACGCGGAAGGAGTCGGCTTGCTCGTGCGTCCCTGGCACCGCGTCGAACAACTCCGCACCACCATCCGGGAGGCCATCGGCGCGGTATGGCAGACCGTGCCGGAGGTCGCCGAAAGTTTCCGCCCCCACGTCACGATCGCCTACAGCGGCTCACAAGCACCGGCCGAACCGATCCGCGACCGCCTCAACGACCTCCGCCACCAGCAACCCGCCCGGGTTACCATCCGACAGGCAACGCTGATCGCGCTGCGCCGAGAACACCGCACCTACCAGTGGGCAACCGTGGCTGCCGCGCCCCTCACCGGACAGTGACCTGACTGACCACGTCGTGACTATCGCCCTCGGCCTACTATCCGCCGGTCTACCCCTGACGAGCCCCTGCCGGCCGTGTCCGGTCGGCCTCCCTTCTGAGCCTCGCCGTCCGGCGACGCGACGTGATCGAAGACTTGCCGCGCTTCGGTGTCAAACGCGATCGCGCCGGCTTGGTCGCCGCGACGTGCGCGCCCAGCCATGAGGGCTCGGACGCGGCCGAGCGAGGGCCGGTCGGACAGGGCTAAGTACTCCAGCCGTACCTGATGGAGTCGGAGTCTTCGCTGGTAGTGGGTCCTCTGGCGCGGTACTAGTGTCGGCGTCGCCATCGTGACCATTAGTGGATGTGGTCGAAAGGTCGAGCGGCGGTGATCAAGTGTGCCAGGAGACGTCGGACCTCGCCGAGGGTGAGGGGAATAAGGCCGTCATCGGATTCGGTGCCCCCTTTTTTTGGCCTGGGCGGCGGTGACGGTGAGGCAGGCGTGGGCGCACAGAATGACAATTATGTCTACAGGGAGGTGCACCGATAAGGGTCACTATGGTGCGGCGTTCCAACCTTCTCTGCTTCGAGCCCGAATTGCTACCTAACCCGACGAAGCGCCCTGCACGCTTCCCCATAGCCCTGCCCAGCTTCTTCATCCAGCCGATGACGCAGCCGGGTTAGGTTGTGCTCGACCCATTCGGTGGGACAGGGACGACGGGCGTAGCCGCAGAGCAGCTCGGTCGACAGTGGCTGGTGACGGAGCGGGATGACAAGTACACAGCGGCGCTAGAGGATTGCCCCAGGAAGGTCGGTAGGATGCCAGCGTGGCTCACCCCGACTCTCTCGCCGACGCCATCGCACAAGCCGACTCCTGGAACGCGCGCGTTGCGCTCATCCGTCGAGTACCCGAAGACTACGGCCGATCGCGCTGGCGTGAGGTCTATTCGGCCATCGCCCAGCGCGCCTACGTACCCAACTTGGCGCCAAATTTCGCGTACGTCCATGCGGACGAGGACTACGAGCTGCCAGCTGTCGCCAGGGCAGTGGCAGAGGCAAAAAAGGGCACAGCCGGCTTTACTCAGGTCGCGGCAAGCGATCTGACGCGCACCTTGCGGGAGTTCCCGAGGGCAATGCGATGCTTCCGGCTAATTCTTGGTTTCACGGCACCAGAGATGGCAGCTTCGACTAAGACCGTGGCTGCACGTCTGCAACTCAAGGCTGTGTCAGTGGATCGAATCAAGGGCCTCGAGCAGGGCAGGGGCCAGCAGGATGATTTCCTACACGTCTTAGCCGAGACTGTCCATCTTGCCATGAACGGCGATCTCTTTCCTCCTGCAGCACCTGACCTGCGCAGCAAGCAAGAGCGGCCAGACCTCGAAGACGGGTGGGCAACGGTTCGACTGCTCGCAAAAAAGGGTGTCCCGTACGAGATGTTCCTTCACCAGCGGCACTACGGTGGCTATTTTTCACAACTCCTCAATGCAACGAGCGAACTGCGAGGGAACATCCTGGAGGACGCAGTAGATGAAGTCTTTCAAGATGCCAAGATAAAGGCCATCCGAACCGGCTCATACAATCAATCCGAGATTGCGGGTCGTTTCCATTTAACCATTCAACCAGCACCAGACTTCGTCGTATACGACAATAACGAAACAGTACGTGCGCTACTAGAATGCAAGACTATCAATAACGGTGGAACTGCGCGCGACAAAGCGACCCGATTTGCAAGCCTCCGCGAGGCTGCCAAGTCGCACGGTGGGGTTCCCGTAATTGCCGTGCTTGGCGGACTCGGGTGGACGCGCACGGCAGACGGACTCGGTCCTGTTGTGCAAGCGTGTGAGGGCCGTGTCTTCACGCTAAGTAATCTCCGCGAGATGCTGACGGTCGACCCGTTCCCCGCCCTCATGTCTTGATCCCATCCCGATGCTCCTACGGAGGTCAAGGCGGAGGCCTTCGTTGATGCGACGGTGGACGTAGGCGCGGGTGCGCTGGTCATAGCGCATGCGGCAAAGGGTGATGACGTGGAGGGCGTGGTTGGCGCCGTCGTCTCCTCGGTGCAGGCGGTGGCGGCGGACCCGTCCTGAGCAGCTAGCGGGATGGCTACTGCGCCGCAGAGGTGGGCGAGTGCGGCTTCGGAGCGCGCAGCCGCTCGGGGTTGTCGCCGGGGGGTGGTGAGCAGCTGGGCAACGACCTCGGGGCCGACGCCGAACAAGGCCGTGGTGCGGGGCGCCGCTTTTGAACGATGGGTATCACCTGCCAGCCGAGGGCGGTGATCTCATCGGTGAGGGCGGTGACCCGGCGGGCGAGTCCGGCACGGCGTGTTCCGGCTCGTGGAGTGTGGTCGAGACGCAGGTCAGCGCTGAGCACTGGCTGACCAGCAAGGCGGCTGAGCTTGGTAGGTGGGCTCGCAGGGGTTCCGGGGCTGCGGCGACCAGGCCGCGCACCTCCTTCAAGGCGGGCGGTTCGGGCCTTGACTCCTCCTCAACGAGCGACCCTCAGGGCGCGGATCGCCTCGACCGGCCCGGTGCGGGTCGTCGGGGCGCCCATTGCGGCGCCAGCGAGGGTGGCCTGCGCAGCGAGCCGCGAGATCCGGCTTAGAGCCTGTTTCAGAAGTGCGGGGCTGAGGTTCAGCCCGGTCGGTTGGGGTAGTGGCGGCCGGCCAGCCAGATGGTGAGGTTCTTGGCGATGTCGCCGCGGTCGGTCTCAGTAGTGAAGTCGTGGATGCGCTGGTCGGCGTCGCGGCGTTCGACTTCGTAGGCGCCGTCGTCGAGCAGCGAGATCGAGGCGTACCAGGCCGGGTCGTCGTCGGCGGGGTTGATCGTGACGAAGGTGTTGTCGTCGTGGTTCAACTCGTCGATCAGCATCAAAAGGGCGTCTTCGGAGGGGTCGTCGACGTGGTCGCCGTTCTCGGCGTCGGCGTAGTAGTAGTCGGCGGCCATCCGGTTTCTCCCTGCTCTGCTGGTCAGCCGGCCCAGCTTCGCATGAGGTGGTGCCCAGCTGGTCAGAGCCACTCGTTGATCGCGGCGACGAGCACGGCGGCTTCAAAGCGGACGGCGAGTTTGATGCCCCTATGGATGTCAAGCGGTCGATGGCAGGCTCGTCTGCTGCGGTGTCCGGGCGATGAGTTCGTAGAGCTCGCGTGCGACGTA
This sequence comes from Micromonospora sp. AMSO1212t, assembly GCF_008868145.1. Classification (NCBI taxonomy): domain Bacteria; kingdom Bacillati; phylum Actinomycetota; class Actinomycetes; order Micromonosporales; family Micromonosporaceae; genus Micromonospora; species Micromonospora sp. AMSO1212t. The sequence goes on along the minus strand of NZ_WBKS01000011.1, from coordinate 4,064 downwards.
GCGTTTCAGGCAGCGGATCGCTTCGCGTCTGGTTTTGCCTTCGCTGACGCGGCGGTCGATGTAGGCGCGGGTGCGCAGGTCCCAGCGGAGTCGCGCGATGACGATCATGTAGAGGGCTGAGTTGGCTTGGCGGTCGCCGCCGCGGTTGAGCCGGCGTCGTTGGGTCTTGCCAGAGGACATTTCGATGGGGCTGACTCCGCAGAGGGCCGCGAAGGACGCTTCGCTGGTGAGCCGTTGCGGGTTGTCGCCGGCGGCCAGGAGCAGAGCTGCTGCGGTGTCGGGGCCGACGCCGTAACGCTGCAGCAGCTGGGGCGTGTGGGCGTTGATGGCCTCGGTGATCCGCTGGTTTAGGTCCTCGACTTCGCCGGCGCGTTCGATGATCCGCCGAGCCAGCAGGCGCAGGGTGTAGGCGGCGGCTGCCGCCGGTGTGTCCGGCTGACCCGGGTCCAGGTCGGCGCATCGGCGGATGAGCTTGGGGTTACTGAGCCCGGTCATCGAGTCGCGCAGCGCCGGGTCGGCGCCGACGAGGATGGCTTTGAGCTGGTTGATCGCCTGCGCTCGCGACTTGGTGGCCGAGGCTTTGGCCAGCTTGAACAGCCGTATCCGCTCGACATGGCCGTCGCCTGCCTTGGCGAGGGCGGTAGCTGTGCCCGACAGGACTGCTCGAGCTGCTGCTTCGGCGTCGATGGCGTCGGTCTTGCCGCGGCGGCGCCGGTGGGCCTTGTCCGGCTGGTTGACCTCGATGACGCTGATTCCTGCGGCTAGTAGGTGGCGAGTCAGCGCCGCGCCGTAGGAATGCGTGCCCTCCACCCCGGCTCGTCGAATCGGGCCGAGCGCAAGGGCCCAGTTCACCATCGCCTGGTAGCCCTCGGCGGTGGTGGGGAAACCACGGCTGTCGAGCAGAGCACCGTTGATGCTGACGGCCGCCGCGACGTGGACGTCCTTGTGCGTGTCGACGCCAAGGATCACCTCATCGGCGGTGTCATGCTGGTCGGCCAATGGCGGGTGGGACATGCTGGACACGGTTGTTCGGCTCCTGACGGCTCGGGAACGGATGGCCGTCGCCGGGCCGGCAAGGGGCGGTCAGGACTGTGACGGCGCCTTGTTAGCGGCAAGGCCCCTATCGGGACACGTCCCGCCGGTCCGGCGGCAGCAAGCACCACCCGGGACCCGAGCCGGCAGATCAAACTCAAGGCACCGAAGGCCGGTCGTAACGCGGGTCAGACCCGAGTACCGGGCGGCACCCGATCATCCTCACAGTCGTAGCGGGTGGCCACCGCCCGGTGGCGTTTGAGCCGGTTGATGCCGCACTCCACGGCGTGACGGGCCTGGTAGTCCTCGGCGTCAAACAGCGGTGGTCTGCCGCCGGGTGGGCCGCGCTTCTTTGCGGTTTTGGGCTTGGTCGGCGGGCTCGGCGATGGTGGCCTTGATGCTGCGGCGGCGCAGGTAGGCCCGGTTGGCCCGCGACGGATATGCCTTGTCCCCGCGCACTCGATCCGGTCGCTGCCGTGGTCGGCCTGGTCCCAGCCGGGGCACCCGGATGCCCTGCAGCACCGGCACGAACTGCGGCGAGTCCCCGCGCTGCCCGGCGGTGACCAGGATCGACAGCGGCTTCTGGCCCTGCTCACACGCCAGGTGGATCTTCGTGGTCAGGCCACCCCGGGAACGACCGAGTCCGTGATCTGGCGGCTCAGGCGCCACCCCACCGGGCGGCTCCCGCTGCGCGTCGCCGTCGTGTCGGGCGCCGGCGGCATGCTGATGAGCCCGGCGGATCGTCGAGTCGACGTTGACCTCCCAGCAGATCAAGCCAGCAGCGTCCGCTCTGGCCTGCAACGCGGTGAGGACCTTCGGTGGGGCGGTAGCGGACGGGACTTTGCCGGGAGGTGTCCGGGCTGGCCGTGGTCGGGATGCGCCGCCATTCGCCGTCGAGCCAGGTCATCGAGTCCGTGTGGCGCGCAGACGGCGATCTGGTCGGTACTTCTCGGCGGCCTACTGCCCTTCGTGCTCGCCGTCCCCTGTCAACGCCGGCTGAACTTTGGCTCTGGCGCACATTTTGTGATTGATCTTGGCGGTGGTTTACGGGGTGGCGAGGACGCGTTTGCGGAGGAGGTCGAGGTTCGCCCGGCCATACATCTGTCGCTTGATCGTCTTGATGCGGTTGACCTGGCCCTCGACCGGGCCTGAGCTCCAGGGCTGGGTGAGGCCGGCGACGACGGCGTCGCGATCGCTGATGAGGCCGGCGGCGAAGCCGCGGATTTCGGGGTAGCCGGCGTGGCGGGCGTGTTCGACCCAGGCGTCGAGGTGCTGCCCGGTGCCGTGGTGGCGGACCAGGGCGGCGAACCTGCGGGCGAGGCCGGCGACGGCGTCGAGATCCGGACAGCGGCGGCGGGCGTCGGCTAGGTCAGCGTGGTCGTCGTCGATGAGTTTGTGGCCGGGTCGCATGATCCAGGCGGTGATCCGCCGGGCCGACGGCACCCGGACTGCGGTCGCAGGGGCAGGCCGGGCGCGGTTGATGGCGAGCCAGTCCCGCAGCACCCGCAGGCTGCCTTGATAGCCGCGGGCCATGATCTCGGCGTGTAGCACGGCTGTCTGGTGGGCGCCGTCGGTGAGGCGTTGCCGCAGGTAGGAGTGGAACGGGGCGAGGACGCTGGGGCGGCTGCTGGCGTTCGGGCCTATCAACGCCTCGGCGGTGGAGGCGTGGGCGTACTTGCGGGCGGTTCTGACGTTCATATCGAGGCGGCGGGCGGTTGCTTTGATCGACAGTCCTTCGGCTCGCAGGGCGTGCACGGCCGCGTGGCGTTGGCGTGTGTTCGCCGCCCGACGCCCCGCCTCGCCCGGCTCGTCGGCCGGCGTGACCAGGGCAGATGTTGGTTCGGCGTGGGTGCGTAGGCATCGGCGGTGCCCGCGGATGACTTTCTCGACGGTGTCGCTGAGGTTCTTCAGCAGGTGCCACCGGTCGGCGACCTGGATCGCGTCGGGTGCTCCCTTGCGGGCGCCGTCGGCATAGCTGCCGCCTCGATCCCGACAGACGATCTGAACACCGGGATGCTCGTGCAGCCACGCGGCGAGAGTGTCGGCGGTGCGGTCGGGCAGAACGTCGATCGGCCGGCGCGTGTGCATGTCGAGCAGCACGGTCGCGTAGCGGTGGCCCCGACGGCAGGCGAAGTCGTCCACGCCCAGCACTGTCGGCGTCGTCGGCGGCGGATCGGGCATCCGGCGGATCACTCGGATCAACGTCGAGCGGGACACCGACACCGCCAACCGCTGCGCCAGCCGGCTGCCCGGTCGACCGCCCAACGCCACCGCGACGGCCTCCAGGTCACCGGCCGCCACCACCGTGTGACGGGCATGGCGACGAGTCAGGCCGGGGACCTGCTCGACGAACGTCCGCCGCCCGCATTCGGTGTTCACGCAGGTGAATCGGCGGACCGTCAACGCGACCAGCACCTCGCGCCCACCCAACCTGACGTCAGCCAGCCGCCGCACATAGCGACCATGCACAGTGGTCGACCAGGTCCCGCAGGCGCTACAACGTGCCCGCACCGTCTGGGTCGCCGCGTTGATCCTGACCCCGACGGCCCGGACCACCACCGCTTCCAACCGCAGGCCCGTCAGGTGCGGCAGCAACGCCGGGATGATCTCCATCCCGGCACCCAACCCGAACTACCGACGAGCGCGACTCACAAAATGTGTGCCAGAGCCAGTTTTCAGGCGGAGCCGACATCCCCGAAGCGCTGGCGCGCCTGGCGCTGCAGCGTGCGCATAGCATCGCCTCGGCCCGCACCTGATCGCCGGAGCGCCTATGGCGGCCGCGACCATCAGATGACCACTACGAAGCGCCCCGGAAGCGCGGCGTACGTAGCGACCCTTGACTCGCTGCGGAGGCCGCATTGTGCAGGTAGGGCTCGACGACGACCTCATTTACAGGCTTCAGCAACTAGGGCGTGTCCTGCCGATCATGTAGTGGTTGATCGTTGACGATGTGCCGGTGGTGCGTCGTGGTGAGTTGACCGATGAGGCGTGGGCGGTGATCGCGCCGTTGCTACCGGAACCTGGTGGGGCGC